>JBOHBL010000285.1:0-1643 GCA_050698295.1 Rubrobacteraceae bacterium
GTTCGTGGCCTCCACGGCCGCGCGGAAGCCGTCGTAGCGGGAGGCGCGATCCCGGACGGCCTCGACCAAACCCAGCTCGTCGAGGGCCGGGGGACGGAGGTCGTAGACGAGGCGGCGGATCTCGCCGACGGTCGCCCGGATCTCGTTCCGGAGCTTCTCGTTGACCTCGGCGGCTCTTTCCGGGTCGGCCTCGATGAGTTCCCCCACCGTCGCGGCGGTCAGCCCCAGCGCGGCGAGCGTCGGAGCAAGCTCGTCGTGGAGGTCGCGTCGTAATCTTCGACGCTCCTCCTCGCGGGCAAGCACGAGCCTCTCGCGGGAGCGTTGCAAATCCGTCATCACCCTCACGCCATGCACGGCCACGCCCGCGTGGTGCGCGAGGTCGTCGAGGAGGCGGCGGTCGGTGGCGGTGAAAGCCTCGCCCGGAGAGCGCGACCCGAGGAGGAGCCTTCCCACCGTCTCCCCCTGGTAGGAAAGGGGTAGTCGGAGCGGGCCTTCGACAGGCTCTCCGGCGGTCGCGGCGACCTCGAAGCCGCCGTTGCGAGGCAATTCGATGGCGGTGTATGGAAGTTTGAGGGCGTCCCGGATCGTGCCGACTATGGCGGGCAGCACGGCGTCGGGGGCGAGGGTGGATTCGAGCCTGTCTCCGAGGCGGGAAACCACCGCATACGGCTCGTCGCGCTCGCCGTAGATCATGCGGTTGACGAGGCGTTGGAGCCTGTCGCGCAAAGGAGCGAAAAGCACCGCGACGGCCCCCGTGGCGACGAGCGAGAAAAACAGGTTGCCGCCCGTCTGGAAAAGCACGCTCAAATACCCGACGACGAAGGCGTATATCCCGACCACGCACGCCGTCAGGGCGCCGTAGACGAGCGTGCGATTGATGATGAGGTCTATGTCGTAGAGGCGGTGCTTCAAAACGGCCACGCCGACGGAGGCGGGTATCCCGAGGAAACCGGCGAGGAAGATCGCCATCCCGAAAGGAGACCCGTCGAGGGCGGGCCAGAAGCTCACGGAGACGATGGCCGTCATCAGAATAGCGGCTGCGTAGGCGACCCATTTGATCTGCTGCCGCTCCTCCCCTCTCGCCCGCCGGAACCTCACGACGAGTGCGACGAGGGGAACCACAGTACACACGAGCGCGGAGAGGGGCGTCAAAACCGCGTTGGCCGGGATGAGGAGCCAGGCCGCCGACTCTACGCCGAACGGGTTGCCGAAAGGCGGAAGATCCTCGCTGAAATCCCGCCAGAGAGCGTCCGGCGCGAACGCCCACACCGCCGCGCTCAGGAAGGCGACGATGGCGAAGAGCCACGCCGCGGGCCGCCAGCGTCGGGAGGGCAGGCGACCGTCCGGGAAGAGGAGGAAAGAGAAGAGGATCACGTTAGCGCCGGGCAGCCAGAGCCACGAGGCGAGCCAGAAAGCTACCACCCCTCCGGGAAGCCCGGTGTCGAGAGCGTAAGCGCCATATTCACCCGAGAACACCGTGACCGCGTAGAGAAGCCCCACGGCGCCAAACAGCCAGCCGACGGGGTTCTCCGGTCGCCGCGAAGCTATGAGGACGCCGACCATAGAGAACGCGAACGCGGCGGCCGCGAGGTTGACGAAATACGGCGAGCCGTCGCCGCCGGACAAGTTCAACGCCAGAAAGA
>JBOHBL010000286.1:0-5332 GCA_050698295.1 Rubrobacteraceae bacterium
GGCAAGAAGGGGACGCCGGTCACGTGGAGCACGGTGATGGCGAGCAACGCCGGCGTAACCGACGTGTTCCTCGACGGCAAGAAGGTAAAAACCTTCGATGGCTACTCTCCCGAGACCCAACACGGACAGACGGGCTACTCCGGCAGGGTTACGATGAACAACATCCACACGCTCAAGCTGGTGAACACAGGGAACAAGAACGCGGACTCCACGCAGGCCCAGACCTTCATCCAGGGGTTTTCCGCCGGTGGCAAACTCTTCCTGTACCACCATTCAAGCGTGACATACGGCACGTGGCAGGGCGTCGCGGACAAGAGGGCTCTCGGGGGCGCGTACCGCGTGAGTTCCACACCCTCCAACTCCGACATCGCCTATACCCAGAACTTCAGCGGCAGCTCGTACTTCCGGATGATCACCGCCAGGGGTCCCTCGTACAGCGAGCACGCCATCGTGATCATCCACGACGCCGAGACGAACGAAGTGGTGGCGAACGTCAACTTTATCCTCAAGAACAAGAAGACGCGCTTCAATCAGGCGGCCACCATCGGCACCTACGAAGGCAAGACCCACTTCGCCGAGCTCGACCCCGAGAAGACCTACTACGCGGGGATCTACTCCGACGATGGTAGACCGATGGTGCTGGACGCCCTCGTGGTAGGCGGCCACTTCGGCTCCTCACCCTAGACAGGGTCGTTCTCCGACGGCGAAGAAGTCCCATCGGCCCGGAGAAACAAAAGATCACCCGGACGAAAACCCCGATGTAAGGAGGAGATGCGAAGGACGATAAAGACGCTCTCGGTGGGCGCGGCGTTCTGCGTGCTGATCGCCGGCGTCGGCCTGGCGGCGGGCTACACGCAGTCCGCGTACTTGCAGTCCTACCAGTTGAGCGACAAGGAAGGCAGCCTCGTCGGCCAACATGACCTCTCCGTATCCACGCAACGGAAGAGAAAGGTCGCGGATCAAGTCGGCGGATAGGATGAGGTACTCGGTGAAAGCCGTGTCTATTACGGCTTCGACTTCTCTTTCACGGACGCCGAGTACGTTCAGGGATATCAGGGCTTCGCGACCGTCGGCGGCGACTCGGCCCTCGATCATCCGGCTTCAGCGAGACGCGCCGGGGTGCAAGCCGATGCGATATGGGGCGCGATGCCCGATGCGCGCAACGTAATGCACGCCATCGGGATGCTTCTCTTGGGCCCGGTCGAAAGCCTCGGAGTCATTGTCGGCGATCACGTAACCACCGGTGACGACATCCACTACGATGAACTTCCCCTCGAACTCCGGCTCCACCTTCCGGCGGATGTCGCGCTCGTAGATCTCCCGCCCCCGGCGAACGACCTCTCTTGCCGTGTGATTGGAGTTTCTCATCCTGACATCCATTCTACCCGAAGCGACGCGGCCTGCCGAGCAGCAGTCATCCCTGAACGGTGCCGGATCGGCAGCGTGCATCCCGGTCGCCAACCACTTCCACCAAAACCCGAAAATGTCCGCCCGGACATCGAACCCTCCAAAAATATAGCCACCCGGACATCCGAAAGTATCCACCTGGACGATGCGCCACCCGGTCGGGAAGGAGGAAACTTCAGACAGCGCAGGCGAGAAGAGGAAGGACAGACTTATGGAACTCGATAGCCCACTCAGTTACCTGGCGTTTTTCTCGATAGCGGCGGCGCTCGGAGGCGTGGGAGGCTTCGTCTTCGAGTTGCTCCAAACCCGAGGCGGCTATGGCGATAACGCCGGGAAGATAGAGCTTCCTCACTTTTACGGCAAGAAGAACGGCAAGGCTCTCTTTCTGGACCTCGGCTGGATCGCCAGCGTCGTAGTTGGCGCGGTGACGGCGATGGCCGTCTTCTACTTCTTCCCGCCGGAGTTGACCATAGACGCCGAGGGCCAGGTCACTACGTCCGTCAGCGTCCTCCAGCTCGTGGCTTTGTCTTTGATCTCCGGTTCCGCCGGAGGCTCTTTCCTGGGGGCCATGCAGACGCGGGTGCTCGCCAACGTCAGAGAGAAAGAAAAGGAGAAGATAAAGGTCACCGCCGAAGAGAGGGTCGAGCGGATCAGCGCGGTGGCCGAGGTCAAGGTCGAGCAAGCCGTCCGCTCGGAAGTCGAGAGCCTCAGAAAGTCTCTCGAACAGATGATCCGGGAAGCCTACCAAACGCCCCCGGAACCGGACGCTACCGGCAACCCGGCGGCGCAAAACAGCGGACACGCGCCCCTGACGCTCGCGAAGCTGAACCTCGACCTCGGCGACATCCTGAACAGGGCCGCCGACGAAGCGAAGCGGTCGGTGCGGAGCAGCATGCAGGAAGAAGTCAGCGACGCTAGAGAAAAGCTCTCCGCCGCCGACCTCTCGAACTCACCGAACGGCTGAGGAGGCTGAGAATGCACAAGGAGATAAAGACAAACCTGTTCAAGCTCATCGCCGCGGTGTTCTTCGCCACGGTCGCTCTGGCATTCGCGAGCCCGGCGTGGGCCGCAGACTTTACCGTTACGAACACCAACGACAGCGGCGCGGGCAGCCTCCGGCAGGCGATTCTCGACGCGAACGCCACCGAGGCAGCAGATACCATCAAGTTCAATATCCCCGGAGAGGGAGTCAAGACGATCTCTCCGACTTCGGCACTACCCACCATCAGTCGGCCTGTGACTATTGATGGCTACACCCAGCCGGGGACGAGTCATAACACCTTGGAAGTTGGCAATAACGCCAGGTTACTGATCGAGCTAAACGGTGCTACCGCAGGTGAGTATGCCACCGGGCTGGTGATTGCGACCTCCGACAGCGTGGTGCGGGGGCTGGTGATCAACCGCTTTCGAACCGGTGTTTACCAGAACCACAGCGCCAACACCGTGGCAGGCAACTTTGTCGGTACTGATGCCGGCGGTACGCTCGCTCGTCCCAACAACGTCGGTATCTACCTTTCGGGACAAGTCACTGTCGGCGGTCTGGCGCCCGAAGATCGTAACCTGATCTCCGGCAACGCTGAGTCTGGACTTCACTCCTACGGATATACGGCTAAGGTACAAAATAACTATATCGGTACGGATGTGGACGGTAACGATGCCCTTCCGAACCGTGTGGGCATTCGGTTATTCGACAGTTACAACAGCACTATCGGTGGCGTCGACGCTGCCGCGCGCAACGTCGTTTCCGGAAACACCTCAACCGGAATACACAGCTCCAACGAGTGTCTCACCAGTTCCGGTGACACTTTGCAGGGCAACTACGTCGGTACGAACGCCGCCGGCACCGATGCTTTGGGCAACGAAGGTCACGGCATGTTAATAGAAGGTTGCGGGAACCGTATCGGCGGTA
This sequence comes from Rubrobacteraceae bacterium, assembly GCA_050698295.1. Classification (GTDB taxonomy): domain Bacteria; phylum Actinomycetota; class Rubrobacteria; order Rubrobacterales; family Rubrobacteraceae; genus JACCWD01. The sequence goes on from JBOHBL010000286.1 coordinate 3,317, forward strand.
CGGCGTCTGGAGCGGATAACCTGATCGCCCACAACGGCGGAGATGGCATCTCAATGAGCGGAACGCCGTTTGGCAACTCGATCCTTTCCAACTCCATCCACTCCAACGGCGGTCTCGGCATCGATCTCGGTGACGACGGCGTGACTCCCAACGACCCGCTCGACAGGAACCAGCCCAAGCAGAACTACCCGACGCTTGCTTCCGCCTTCAGCTCCCAAGATCGCACGGTAGTCGCTGGCACGCTCAACTCTAACCCAAACGCTACTTTCACTGTGCAGTTCTTCGCCAGCCCACAGCCTGATCCTTCGGGCTTCGGAGAGGGCAAGACCTACCTCGGCCAGAAGACGGGCGTAACCACGGACGCGAACGGCGACGCCAGCTTTACGTTCGTCGCCGAGACTCCGGTTCCCGAGGGACAGTTCGTGACTGCCACCGCCACCAGACAGTATGGCAGCACCTCTGAGTTCTCCGAATCTCTGCCTGTTGACCTTGATGTGACACTACCTACCACCACGGCCACACTTTCACAGGAACCGAACGAAAACGGCTGGCACAAAGAGAACGTCACCGTAACGCTCGACGCGACGGACGGCGAAAACGGCTCGGGGGTCGAGGAGATCACCTACAAGGTCGGCGACGATCAGCCCGTGACCGTTCAAGGAAACTCGGCCACCGTTCCCGAGATCACCACCGAAGGCGCGACCACTATTATTTATTACGCCACCGACAACGCGGGCAACACCGAGCGGGAGAAGACCATCACGGTCAGGCTCGACAAGACCGCGCCGACCGTGAACTGCGGTAGCGCCGACGACGACTGGCACGCGAACAACGTGAACATCGGCTGCACGGCCACCGACGGTGGCTCCGGCCTCGCAGAGAGTGGCGACGCGAACTTCGACCTTTCGACCGATGTACCCGAAGGCAACGAGACATCGAGCGCACAGACGAACAGCCGAACCGTCTCCGACGTGGCGGGGAACACGGCGACGGCGGGTCCGGTCGGCGGCAACAAGGTTGACAGGAAGAAGCCCGGGATCGCGCTGGCTACGCCCGAAGACAACGCGAGCTACGAACACGGCGCGGAGGTCGCCGCAAACTACTCCTGCTCCGACGACGGCTCCGGCGTCCAGTCGTGCGCCGGTCCCGTCGAGAGCGGTGAGGACATGGACACCTCCTCGCTCGGCGGCAAGACCTTCACGGTCGAGGCCACGGACGCGGTCGGGAACACCTCCTCGCTCACCCGCAACTACACCGTCGGGGACAGCGGCGCGCCGGAGACGGAGATCACAGGTGGTCCCGAAGGTCCGACGCGGGACGACAAGCCGACCTTCACCTTCTCAGGCTCCGACGCCGCGAGCGACGCCGAAGAGCTCGTCTTCTCGCACAGGCTCAACGGTGGCGAGTGGTCAGCGTACTCGTCCGAGACGAGCGTCACCCTCGGCGGCGAGGACGGGCTCGACGACGGCGAGTGCACCTTCGAGGTCCGGGCGAAGGATGGGGCGGGCAACGTGGACGGTAGCCCCGCGCAGAGGAGCTTCACCATTGACACGGCGGCACCGGGACGGCCCGAGATCGCGAGCCCCAAAAACGGCGTCTACACGAACGAGACCACGATAACCCTTTCCGGCACGGCCGAGCCCGGCAGCACGGTCGAGGTCTTCGACGGCGCCTCTTCGATGGGCACGGTCGAGGCCGGTGAGGACGGCGGGTGGAGCAAGACCTTCACCGACCTGCCGGATAACCGCTACGCCTTCATCGTCACGGCCGCCGACGCGGCGGGCAACGAGTCCCTCCCCTCAGATCTCGTGACCGTCACCGTTGATACCACGGCCCCGGAGGTCTTAGAGACGAGCCCTACGGGCGATAGGGTCTCTCCCAACTCGGACGTCAAGATAATCTTCTCCGGGAGCATGAACCCGGGCTCGCTCGACTCGAGCACCGTCACGCTCTTCAGGAAAGGCTCGGAACGTCCGGTCGCCGCCAAGCTGCGGCACACGGCGAGCGACACGGCGG
>JBOHBL010000287.1:0-1077 GCA_050698295.1 Rubrobacteraceae bacterium
CGGTGGCTCCGGCCGCGCTCGCCCAGCCTTACTTTCGCGAGGAACGCTGAAGGACCACTCGCACGCAACGGGCTCTGTGCACTAGCGGGTGTAGGAAGGCCCGAGGCCCAGCTTGGTCAGCTCCTTCCGGTACGCGATCGTCATCCGGTCGGACTGGACGTGCAGCTCTTCGGCGAGGTCGAGCGGAAGCTCCTCGGGCCGCTGGCTCTCCACGACGGGCCGGTCCTCGCCCACGATCTTCTCCTCCCAGCCGAGCAGCTCTTCGGGCGAGCGGTCTCGGTCGAAGTTCCGGGCGATGAAGAAGAAGATACGCATCCGCTTGGCCGAGGTCGGAGACGCGGTATTGAAGATGATGTGCTTCGCGTCCTTCCCCTTCTCCGGATAGTGGATGGTGAGCTTCACGGCGAATGGAAGGATGACGTCGTAGGTCATCAGGCGAAGGATGGTGGGGGTGGAGCCGAGCGCGGAGAAGTCCGGGTTGCTGGCGACGTACGGGTACTCGTAATGCAGCCCGTCCGGTGTGATCTCCACGTCGAAATCCGTCATCTCGGCCAGGTCCGGGTTGCCGAACGTCCCTCTGTGCACGAACGAGAAGTGGCTGATGTCCAGGAAGTTCTCCACTTGCCGCGCGGCGGACGTTCGCCATTCCTGAGTGGGGAGGTTCAGCCACAGGTAGTTTGGGTCCTCCGCCTCGGACCACTCGGGAAGGTCCTCCTTCGGCGACCCGGAGAGGCACGTCCAGATCATCCCATACCGCTCAACCGACGGATAGGTGAAAAGCTTCGCGCGGGGTGAGATCTGCCGACCGGCGGGTTGCGATGGAACTCTCGTGCACCGCCCATCCACGCTGTAGCGCCACCCATGATACCGGCAGACGAGTTCGTCCGAGTCGAGCCATCCGAGCGTGAGGCGCGAGCCTCGGTGGAGACACAGGTCTCTGGCCACCACCACACCGCCCGAGGTCCGATAGATGACCAGATCCTCGTCGAGGAGAGTCACGCCGACGGGTTCATCGGCCACGTCGGCGCTCCAGGCAACCGGATGCCAGAGGCCGGAGAGCGTCTCCCACTCTCGAGG
>JBOHBL010000288.1:0-1531 GCA_050698295.1 Rubrobacteraceae bacterium
GAAACCCGCTCTAAACAAACGAAAAGGGACCGGATGGTCCGGTCCCTTTCGCAGCCTGGTTGAAGGGGGATGGACAGCCCGTCGGGTTTTCGCCCTTCGCCTTCGGGGTGCCGTGTTACTGTGCATCCCCCTTCACAGGCTTATGCGTGAAGCTGGCGCGACGCGCCATTAGATCATGCCGCGCAGTTCCGCGACCATGTCGAGTCCCTGCTGCTTGCACAGGTCCTTGGGGCGCATGATCGCCTGCTCGTCGAGCAGGTTGCGGGTCCTGGCTTCTTTTTCCAGGTGACGCTCGATGACGTCTATCGCCCGGTCCACGTCTTCACGAGTGTGCTCGCGGGTCTTCTCGTGAGTGATGGTCATCGTCATTTTCGTTCACCTCCTTCCATCGCCGGTTTGCGGAGCCCTTGCTACGAGCTTGTAACATTTGCTCCGCTCGGTCTGACTTCAGAGTAATCGCGCGCCCGTGAACTGTCAAGGATAAAATCCCGGCTTTCGACAACGGGACAAGTGGTCTTCTTCAGTGTCCTTTGACGAATACTCCGTCCTCCAACATCGGGACAACCGGGACGGTGTCTTCGGCGAGGCAAAACGCGAGGTCGCGCTCGTAGCCGAGCCGCTTCAGCCTTTTGGCCGCGCTGTTGTTCATGAGGGTCTTCTGGCATCGGCTCAGATGTTTTTCGACCACCCGCGCGGCCCGTTCGTCGAGGATGGCTCCCAGTTCTTCGAGGCGGTTGAGGATCGCGCCGGATGCCGCCTCGTCTTCGGAGGCCCGCTTTCCTCTCCAACCGCATCCGACCACCGCGACCTCCGAAACTCGCGAGCGGGACAAGCTCTTCGCGACGGCTCCGGCGTTGGTGAAGGAGCCGACGAGGATCCGGGCCGCTCCACGCGCGGCCTCGATGATTCGGGTGCCGTTGGTGGTACTCATGGCGACCGTCGCGCCGGGCGGGATGTCGGCGGCGAGGATGCCGGTCGGGGAGTTGCCGAAGTCGAAACCGGCGACCTGCGCTCCACCCCTCTCTCCGACCCGAAAATCCGCCGGGAATCGCGCCGCTTCCTCGATGGAGGCAAGCGGCGCGACCTTCGCGCCTTTGGAGACGAGGACGGTGATGGTCGCGCTGGCCCGAAAGGCGTCCACGACGACGACAGCGGCCCCCGAACGGGCCGCTCCCCGCGCCCCTCCGACGCCGCCCGCGTAACGCGCTTTCAAGGGTGACTTCATCCGGGGATTCTATACGGAAAAGGGCGACCCGCGAAGGGGCCGCCCGAAAGGTCCGGAAAGCTCGACTACTCTAGCGGCGGATGACCCCGACGACCATGAGGATGAGCGCCGCGCCCGCCAGAGGCGCGAGGGGCAAACCGCCCGTGTCGGGGAGGACGGTCATGCCCGCGATGGCGGCCACGGAGCCCGACTGGGGCTTCCGCGCGTCCGGAGCCTCCTGCCCCGCCGAACTCGTCTCGACCGGCGGGTCTTCCGGCAAAGGCCCCGTGTAGTTCTCGGGCGGGGCCGCCTGGGCGAGCTGTATCC
>JBOHBL010000289.1:0-1285 GCA_050698295.1 Rubrobacteraceae bacterium
CTCCTCCACTCCTCTCCAAAACGACCGAAGGGAGAAACAAATGAAACAAGCAGTTATCGTTTCCGGCGCTCGCACCGCCGTCGGGCGGGCGCCACGGGGGAGTTTGCGGGGCAGCCGTCCCGACGACATGGGAGCGGCGGCTATTCGGGAGGCTTTGAGGCGAGCGGAAGGGCTCGAGTCGGCGGAGGTGGAGGATGTGATCATGGGCTGCGCGATCCCCGAGGGCACCCAGGGCAACAACGTCGCCCGGCAGTGTTCGCTTTTGGCCGGACTGCCGGAGACGGTCCCGGCCCAGACCGTGAACCGTTACTGTTCGTCGGGGCTTCAGACGATAGCCAACGCCGCCGAACGCATCATGGTCGGCAACGCGACCACCATCGTCGCGGGCGGGACGGAACACATGTCCACCACCATAGACATGCCGCTCTTCGCCCCCAACCCGAAACTTCTGGAGTCGAACCCCGCTGTCTACATGGGCATGGGTTTGACCGGAGAGCAGGTCGCCAGAGAGTTCAAAGTCTCCCGCGAGGACCAGGACGAGTTCGCCCTCCGCAGCCACACGAAGGCGCGGGAGGCCGTGGGCTCCGGTCGCTTCGACGAGGAGATAGTCCCCCTCGACGTGGACTACGAGTGGGTGGATGAAAACGGCGAAGTCCGGCGCCAGGACATCACCTTCGCGCGCGACGAGGGACCCCGCGAGACCTCGCTGGAGAAGCTCGCCAAACTCCCGACCGTCTTCCAGCAGGGCGGCACGGTGACCGCCGGCAACTCGTCTCAAAGGTCTGACGGAGCCGCCGCCGTCGTCGTCATGGAAAGAGAAGAAGCCGAGCGTCGCGGCCTCGCCCCGCTCGCTCGTTTCGTCGGGTTCGCGGTTGGGGGCGTTCGTCCCGAGGTCATGGGTGTCGGGCCGACGGTGGCTATTCCCAAAGTCCTCGAACAGACCGGGCTTTCGATGGACGACATTGACCTCATCGAGTTCAACGAGGCGTTCGCCGCCCAGGCTCTCGCCGTCATCCGGGAAGTCGGCATGGACCTCGAAAAGACGAACGTGAACGGAGGCGCGATCGCGCTCGGTCACCCGATGGGCGCGACGGGGACCAAGCTCACCGTCCAGCTCATCCACGAAATGAAGCGGCGGAATTCTCGTTACGGCATGGTCACGATGTGCATCGGCGGCGGGATGGGGGCCGCCGGCATCTTCGAGAACTTGCGGAGCTGACCCAAAGACAAACCCCGGCGGAGCTATCCGTCGGGGCAAAGTGGCGGAAACTGGAGGGAGCGAGAG
>JBOHBL010000290.1:0-1028 GCA_050698295.1 Rubrobacteraceae bacterium
GTCGCCTATGTCGAGGTCTCGCCCGGAACCTTCGCTCCGCGCGAGGTCAAACTGGGTTCTTCGGCCGGAGATCGCGTCGCGGTGCTCGAAGGGCTGAAGGAAGGGGAGCGCGTCGTCGCCGCGGCGAACTTCTTCCTCGACTCGCAGGCGCAACTCTCGGGCGGGGCCTCCGTGCAATGGAGCGGCGCCCTGGACGTGGAGAAGGGGACCGCTCGCCCCACGCCGCGGAGCCGCCCGTGATCGCGCGGGTCATTGATTTCTCGCTGAAGAACCGCTACCTGATCCTGGGCCTTGCGCTCCTCCTGGCCGCGGCCGGCATCTATACCGTCCGCACGAACCCGATAGACGCGATCCCGGACATTTCGGAGACGCAGATCATCGTCTTTGCCGACTGGCCGGGACGGTCGCCGCAGGAGGTCGAGGACCAGGTGACGTATCCGATGGTCGTGAACCTCCAGGGCCTGGCCGGAGTGAAGGCGGTGCGCTCCTCCTCCGCGTTCGGTTTTTCGATGGTCAACGTCATCTTCGAGGACGGCACCGACCTCTACTTCGCGAGGACTCGGATCTTGGAGCGCATGAACCTTATCGCTTCGCTCCTGCCCGAAGGCGTCACGCCCGTGCTGGGGCCCGACGCTTCGGCGGTCGGGCAGGTCTTCTGGTACACGGTCGAGGGGGGAGGGAAGGATCTCGGGAACCTGCGCGCTATCCAGGACTGGTACGTCCGCTATCAGCTAAACGCCGTGCCGGGTGTCGCCGAGGTCGCCTCGATCGGCGGCTTCGTGCGCCAGTACCAGGTTGACGTGGACCCCAACCGCCTGGCCGCCTTCGGCCTTTCGATTGGGGACGTCGTCGCCGCCGTGCAGGGCTCGACCAACAACGTAGGGGGAAAGGTCGTCGAGCGGGGGGTGCTCGAGTCCGTCGTGCGGGGACTGGGATTGATCCGCGACATAGCCGACGTCGAGAAAATCGTCGTGGCCTCCCGGGGCGGGACTCCCATCTATGTCTCGAACCTGGGGACGGTGCACATG
>JBOHBL010000291.1:0-9623 GCA_050698295.1 Rubrobacteraceae bacterium
ACCCGGAGCCGCTCCCGGTGACCTGTACATCAACGTCAGGGTCAAGGAACATCCGGAGCTGATTCGGGACGGCGACGACCTGATACACAAGATGAAGGTCAACTTCGTGCGGGCGACGCTTGGCGCGCAGTTCGAGGTTCCGACCCTCGATGGGTCTTCGGCCGTAATGATCGAGCCGGGGACGCAGCCTGGGGCGACGCTGCGGCTGCGGGGGGAGGGGATGCCGCGCTTGAGGGGGAGGGGACGAGGGGACATAAAAGTCATCGTGGACGTGATGATGCCGACGAGCTTGACGAGCGAGCAGCGCGAGCTTCTGGAGAAATTCGAGGTCATCAGCGGCGAGGAGACCTACAATGGAGGCGGCGCCTCGTTCTTCGACCGTCTCAGGGGCGTCTTCAGGTAAGGGCCGGGTTACGCGAGCGCAGATCACACGAGTCTTTCTGGATCAAACCCTACAAACCGGCGCGAGTTTCGGCGTGCCCGAAGCGGAATCCCACCATTTGCTGGGCGTGCTTCGAGCGAAGCCGGGCGATACTTTCGAGGTCGTCGGAGAGGGAGGAGTCGTCTTCCTCGCGGAGCTACGGGAGGGTAGAGAGGCGCAGGTCGTCGAGGAGTTGGTGTCGGGGGGAGAAGAATCTGTTCGGATATCGCTCTATCAGGCGTCGCCGAAGGGGAAGAGGATGGATCTCGTCGTGGAGAAGGCCGTGGAGATCGGCGCGACGAAGGTCGTCCCTCTGGTGACGGATCGCTCCGTGGTCAGGGCCGGCGAGGGGGGGAAGCTGGACCGTTGGCGGCGCATCGCCGAGTCCGCCGCCCGGCAGTCGCTGCGGAGAGCGGTGCCGGAGGTGGCAGCGCCCACGTCCTTTCGAGAGGCGCTGGAAAGCGCGGAAGGCGCGGTGCTTCTTCACAATGCGCCTGAGCTTCCGTCGCTTGAGAGCGTCGTCGAGTCTCCGGTGAGTCTCTTCGTCGGGCCGGAGGGAGGATGGAGTGATGGAGAGGTGAGTTTCGCAAAAGAGAACGGGGTGCCTTCCGCGCGGATCGGATCGCACAGGCTCCGCAGCGAGACCGCCGGGATAGTCGCCGTCGCAAGAGCTGTGGCGGCGCTCGAAATCATAGAGACCGGGAGAAGAACGTGAGCATAGCGGATCAAATACAGAAGGACATCAAAGCAGCGATGAAGGAGCGCGACAAGTCCAGGCTCGGCGCTTTGCGGATGATGAACGCGGCGCTCATGAACGCGCAAAAGGAGACGGGGGAGTCGCTGTCCGGGGAAGAGGAGCAGGCGATACTGCGACGCCAGCTCAAGCAGCGCGAGGAGTCGGCGGAGGCGTTCCGCCGGGCCGGAAGAGAAGAGCAAGCCAACCGCGAATCCGCGGAGGCTGAGATCGTGCGCGCTTACCTGCCGCGACCGCCGTCGGAAGAAGAACTCAACGACATCGTGGATCGGGCCGTGAGCGAGACCGGAGCCGTCGGCATGAAGGACATGGGCCGGGCGATGGGCAAGGCGATGGAACTCGCCGGAGGCCGCGCCGACGGAAAGCAACTCTCCGCCCTCGTAAGAAACAGGCTGCAATGAATAAAGCATTTCAGCTAGTCAGCCGGTCAGCTTCTCAGCTAAACCGTGGACGGCCGACCGGAACGGAATCGCCGAACACGGGCCGACGGCGCAACGAAACCAAGAAGCTGAGAAGCTTAGAAAGGATCGACCGTCATCACAGCGGGTAGCCGGATAGAAGCGAGGCTCGTCATACCGCCGGGCAGGATGCTCGACGTTTTCGGTGAGCGGGACGCGGTGCTGCGGCGCATCGAGGAGATCGTCGAGTGCGAGATCGTCGTGCGCGGGAATGAGATCCTTCTGAAGGGAAGCGAGCCTGCGGTGGACCGGGCCGAAGCCGTCTTCAACGGGCTCGTCGAACTCTCGGAGGAGGGGCATCATCCCACCACCGAGACCGCCGAGCGGCTCTACAAGATGAGCGAGGGCGGGGACGGGCGCGAGGTTTTGGGCGACGTCATCCTCACGCACCGCGGAAGGCGCGTCGCTCCGAAGACCAGGAACCAGAAAGCGTACACCGACGCCATGCGGCGGAGCCAGATATCCTTCGGCATAGGCCCCGCCGGAACCGGGAAAACGTATCTGGCGGTCGCCCTCGCCGTTGACGCCCTGAATCGTGGAGAAGTTTCCCGCATAATACTCACCCGTCCGGCGGTCGAGGCTGGAGAGTCGCTCGGCTTCCTTCCGGGGGACATGATGGCGAAAGTGGACCCGTACTTCCGTCCGCTCTACGACGCTCTGTACGAAATGGTCGAGCCGGCGAAATTCCAGGCGCATCTGGAGCGGGGAATAATCGAGATCGCGCCGCTCGCTTTCATGAGGGGCCGAAGTCTCAATGACGCCTTCATCATCCTCGACGAGGCGCAGAACACGACGCCCCAGCAGATGAAGATGTTCCTGACGCGCCTTGGGTTCGGGTCGAAGATGGTCATAACCGGGGATTTGACGCAGGTGGACCTGCCTCAGGGCAAGACGAGCGGCCTTCACGACGCGAAAAGAACGCTTGCGGGGGTGGAAGGAGTATCATTCGTTGGTATGGAGCGTGACGACATCGTGCGGAGCGACCTCGTAATGCGTATAGTTGACGCCTACGAAGAGGCTCAGGAGCAGACACAGCGGCGCGGGGAATAAGGCGAAGTCGAGCCGGGACCGTAAATCATGGCCTTCAAGAACAAATCCAGCCAGAAGCCCCTCGGCAAGCGGGTCGATGAGTTCCACCGTCCGCCGACGAGGTTCGAGCGTTTTCGGGCCTGGATCGAGGGCCTGCCGCCGCTCAAGCTCTACGTCGTTCTCACGGCCATAACCTGGCTCTCTTTGACCGCGATCATCGGCATAGACAGCAGCCACCTGACGGCGGTGGGTCTCCGCGAGGACTCCGGCTATCAGGTCGGGGACGTTGCGCCAAACGATGAGTTCGCCTCTCGCGCCGTCACCTACGACGACCCCGTAGCCACCGAGGAGGCCCGAAACCAGGCTGCCAACGGCGTAGAGGAGATCTACCAGCAGAGCGAAGTCGTTCCGCGGGAGGTCGAGGGGAGCGCGCGGGACTTCTTCGAGCGGGTGCGCGAGCTTCGCGGCGAGGACCGGCCCGAGGACGAGAAAGTCGCGCGGGTCTCCGACACCGCGCCTTTCTACATCTCCGAGGACACGGCGCGGTCCCTGATCTTCGTGGAGGACGAGGAACTCGCCGATGTCGAGCGTTACGTGAGCGAGAATCTCGAAGAACTCTACAACTCGACCGCCGTCGCCGACGACAGCGCGGAGGAGATACCGGCCACCTCCGTCATCCGGCTTTCGGAGGCGCGCAACCGGCTCTCCGAAGCCGCCGAGCGCGACGCTTCCGGCGAGGTCGGGGCGCTCATCGAGGTGTTGAGCCGCGGCTTTCTGGAGCCGAGCTACGTCATAGACCGCCAGGCGACCGAGGAGGCGCGCCGGGAGGCCGTGGCGCAGGTCGAGCCGGTCCAGAGCACCGTCCAGCCGGGGGAGAGCATCATCTCCCGAGGCGACGTCATAGACCGCGAGGACATCGCCCAACTCGAAGCCCTCGGCACGATCCGGGACACCAATCCCTGGACCGTTTTGCTCGGGGTCGCGCTCGTGATCGCCGCTCAACTCGGGGTCGTGTGGTATTTCATGGAGCGCTTCGGACGGCGCCTCTTCAAATCCAAGATCGCCGTCAAGATACTCCTCGCCGCGTCGCTCATGATCCTCTTCACTTTGCTGGCGCGGGCGTTCGTTTTGCTCTCCTTCAACGCGTACCTGATACCGCTCGCCGGGCTTTCGATCCTCGGCACGATCCTGCTCGGCCCGAGGCTGATGTTCCTGATGGTCGTCGTCTCGAGCGTGAACGTCGGGATAATCGGCGGCGACGACTTCCTCCTGGCCGCGGCGCTCCTGATCTCCTCCGGCTTCGCCATTTATACGGTGGTGAGAGTGGATTCCCGCGAACAACTCCTCAAGGCCGGTCTGGTGGTCACGCTCGTGACGGGGGCGGTGACGTTCGCGATCAGCCTCGTCGGAGGCGGCGAAGCGCGCGTCGCGCTCTGGCAGGGCGTCCTCGGCCTCGGCAACGGCGCCCTCTCGCTGATGCTCGCGATGGTGCTTTTGCCCCTCATGGAGAACGCCTTCAACATCCTCACGCCGATGAAGCTGCTCGAGCTCTCCGACCCCGGGACCCCGCTCTTGCAGAAGCTCTTGCGGAAGTCGCCCGGCACCTTCTCGCACTCGATGCAGGTCGGGGTGATAGCGGAGAACGCGGCGAAGAGGATCGGCGCCGACCCGCTCCTGGCTCGCGTCGGGGCGTACTACCACGACGTCGGCAAGATGGAGCATCCGGCGTACTTCATCGAGAACCAGATCGCCCAGATCAACCCCCACGCCGGGCTCTCGCCGACGCTCTCGGCCAAGATCATCAAACGCCACGTCAAGGACGGAATCGAGATCGGACGCGCCTGGGACCTGCCGCAGGAGATCCTGGACATCATCGCCCAGCACCACGGCACGACGCGCATCGAATTTTTCTACCGCAAGGCGATGGAAGACAACCTCAACGGCGCGGCGCGCGAGTCGGACTTCCGGTATTCCTCCGGTCGTCCGAAGTCGAAGGAGTCCGGGATCATGATGATCGCCGACTCGGTCGAAGCGACGGTTCGTTCCCTCACCAAGCCGACTCCGAAGCGCGTGGAGGACGTGGTCTCCGAGACGATCAAACACAAGCTCGACGACGGCCAGTTCGACGAATGCGAGCTTACGCTGCGCGAGATCCACGAGGTCGGCGAGGCGGTTCGCGAGGCCGTGATCGGCTTCCTCGGACCTCGCATCGCATACCCGGAAGCCTCCTCCGAAGTAAAAGCCAACCAGCGGGCCGCCAAACGCGCCGCCAAAAACCCGACGACGTGATCCCACCCCGCCCATGACGTTCTCGGTTGCTTTGCTGGATACAGCGAACTTCGGTGGCCTCGACCCGAACCGCGCGACCCGACTTGTCTCCCTGGCCTTCGCCGAACGCGGCTTCGACCCGGATAAGCTCGGAGAAGTCTCCGTCGTGCTCGTCACGCCGGAGGAGATACGAAACCTCAACCGTCGCTTCAGGGACAAAGATTCGCCCACCGACGTTTTGAGCTTCGAGATAGACGGCCCCGAAGGCGAGATGGTCGGGGAGATCGTCATTTGCCCGGAGTGCGCCGAAATGGACCTCGAAGAACTCGTCGTCCACGGCTCGCTCCACCTCTCCGGCATGGACCACGGCGAGGACTTCGACGCGAGCGAGATGGCGGAGGTCCAGAATACCGTGATGAAGAAGGCGCGTGAAGAGAGAAGGTGAGAAAGAACGCCGGGCGTTTATCGGGGGCTTTGATCACGCCTGGAGAGGCGTCGTCCTCGCCGTCCGCACCCAGCGGAACATGCGCTTTCACGCCGTCGCGGCGGTCGCGGTCCTCGTCGCGAGCTTCTTCTTCCGCGTCAGCCTCGTCGAGTTCGCGATCCTCGTCTTCGCCATCTCGCTCGTGCTCGCGGCGGAGCTCGTGAACACGGCGGTGGAAGCAATCGTGAACCTCGTATCCCCCGAACATCACCCGCTTGCGAAGATCGCCAAAGACGCCGCCGCCGGAGCCGTCCTCGTGTCGAGCATCGGCGCGGCGGTGGTCGGAGTCGTGATTTTCTTCGGCAAGGTCATCGCGTTCCTGTCGGGAATTCTGGAAAGCTTCTCCTGAAAATCTCGAGAGGAGAAAACGTGGAACTTGAGAGAGTGATGGGGGCGGCCCGCGAGGCTTCGCTCAGGGCCTACGCGCCGTACAGCGGCTTCCGGGTGGGCGCGGCGATACTGACTGAGGGCGGCGCTTTGCATTCCGGCTGCAACGTCGAGAACGCCTCGTACGGACTCGCCATCTGCGCCGAACGCAACGCGGCGGCGGCGATGGCCTTCGCCAACCCGGAAGACCGCGAGATCAAACTCGTCGCGATATCGAGCCCGGAAGCCGCCCCATGCTTCCCGTGCGGAGCGTGCCGGCAGGTTTTGCGCGAGTTCGGCTGCAAAGAAGTCGTCGTCGAAGAGGAGGGGAAACCACGCTGCCTCTCTTTCGACGAGATCCTGCCGAACTCCTTCGGCCCGGAGGCTCTGTGACGGGGGGCGGCGTCTCCGAGAACGGTTTCAGGAGCGGATTCGTCGCCGTCGTCGGGCGTCCGAACGTCGGCAAGAGTACGCTCGTCAACCGCCTCGTGGGACAGAAAGTCTCGATCACCTCTCCTCGCCCGCAGACGACCCGCGGCCCGATTCGCGGCGTTCGGAACGTCCCCGGCTATCAGGCCGTCTTCGTGGACACGCCGGGGTCGCAAAAACCTCGGGACACACTTCGTTCGCGGATGCAGGAACAGGTTCTCGCCAGCCTTGCCGAGTCCGATGCGATCCTCTTCCTCCTCGACGCTTCGCAGGCGACGAAGGGCATCGGCGCGGGAGACCGGTACGTCGCGCGCATGGTCTCCGAGTCCGCCACACCGGCCATCGCGTGCGTGAACAAGGTGGACCTCCTCGAAAAACGCGACGAAGCCCTCCCCATAGTCGCCTCGCTCTCCGAACTCGGCGACTGGCGAGAGACCTTCCTCCTCAGCGCCTCAACCGGACTGAACACCGACCCTTTGATGGACTCCGTTCTCGACCTTCTTCCGCCCGGTCCCCGCTACTTCCCCGAGGGCATCGCAACCGACTATCCCGAGACCTTCATCCTCGCCGAGTACATCCGCGAGAAGGCTTTGAACGCTCTGCGAGACGAAGTTCCTCATGCCGTCGCCGTGGAGATTGAAGACGTCGAGCGCAAGGACAACGTGACCGTCATCTACGCTATCCTCCACGTCGAACGAAAAAGCCAGCGCATGATCGTGCTGGGCAAAAACGGTCAAACCATAAAAAGGATCGGCACTGAAGCTCGACTCGACGTTGAGCGTCTACTTGGAGTTCGGATTTATCTGAACCTTAAGGTGAAGGTGAGTCCGGGGTGGAGGGGTGATCCGCGGTTTCTGGACCGGCTGGGTTTGTAGAGCGGGGTATAATCACGTTTATGGAGAAAACGGCGTCGTTGAGTGAGGAGAGCGTTTCGTGGCGATGAGGGTGAGAGAGTTTGCGAAGACTGTGGATCACACCCTCTTGAAGCCGGACGCGACCGAGAAGGACGTTGCTCGCATTTGCGAGGAGGCTGCGGAATACCACTTCGCCGCCGTCTGCATTCCGCCGGGATACGTGAAGCGCGCGGCCAGGGAGTTGAGCGGGGTGGACGTGAAGGTCGCGACCGTGGTCTCCTTTCCGTTCGGGGCGGACACGATGGCGGTGAAAGCGGCCGCCGTTCGGGATGCCATCGTCGGGGGAGCGTCGGAGATCGACGCGGTCATGAACCTCTCGCGGTTTCTCTCAGGGGACTTCAATTACGTCGCCGAGGAGCTTTCGAGCCTCAACCAGGAGGTGAGCGTCGTCGCGATGAACAACGGCCTCAATGACGTTGTGGTCAAGGTCATCATCGAGACGGCGTACCTCAACGACAAGATGAAGCGTCTCGCCACCCAGATCGTGGCGGCCAGCGGCGCGGACTTCGTGAAGACCTCGACGGGTTTCGCTCCCTCCGGAGCGACGCCGGAGGACATCGCGATACTTCGTGAGGAGGCCCCCGAAGGGCTCGCCGTGAAAGCTTCGGGGGGAATTCGGACGCTCGACGACGCTCTGGAGATGCTCAACGCCGGGGCGTCGAGGCTCGGGATGTCGAGCAGCGTCGCGGTGATGAAGGAAGCCGAAGATGGCGGTCTACAGGAATAAAGGGATAGTACTGCGTTCGATCCGCTACGGCGAAGCCGACCGCATTCTCGACCTCTACACCCGGGACGCCGGCCTCGTCTCCGCCATCGCCAAAGGCATCCGCCGCACGAAGTCGAAGTTCGGAGCCAGGCTCGAACCCCTCTCGTGCGTCGAGTTCATGGCCTATCGCGGACGCACCCTCGACACCCTCACCCAGGCCGAGACGCTGAGGAGCTTTCACAAGATTCGAGAGGACCTCGTTCGCTTCGAGGCGACGGCCCGCATGGTCGGGTACGTCCGATCTCTCTCCGGCGGCGACGAGGCCGACCGGCGGGTCTTCAACCTCCTCTACCACGCGCTCGACGCGCTGGAGAGTCGGAGTTCCGGTTTCGAGGCGATGGAGGCGGCGTTCGGGTTGAAGCTGGCGATCCTGGCGGGCTACGCTCCTCAGCTCGACTCGTGCGTCGGGTGCGACGCGGAGCTGGGAAGCGCGGAAAAAGCCCTCCGGTTCGCCCCGGACCTCGGCGGCGTCCTGTGCGACGGGTGCGGCGGCGAGTCCCGCGACTCCTTTCCGATGCCGCCGGGAACGCTGGAACGTCTGCGGGTGGCCGTTCGCCTCCCGCTTCGGGAGCTTCCCGAGAGCGACCGTCTCGGTGAGGCGCTTAGGAGGGTGGCGCGCTCTCACGTCATCGCCCACGCGCCATCGAACGCGCTTGGCTCCATCGGCGGTGTCGGAAGGTCGGCGTGATCGAGGCTCGGGCTCGCAAAGAGAGCGAGGGTCGTCTCCGTCCCGAACCCCCGGACGGCGTGAGAAACGAATTCCAGCGGGACCGCGACAGGATCATCCACGCCAAAGCGTTCCGGCGTCTGATGCACAAGACGCAGGTCTTCATCTCCCCGGACGGCGACCACTACCGCACACGCCTCACCCACACGCTCGAAGTGATGCAGATTTCCCGCACCATCGCCCGCGCTCTCGGCCTCAACGAGGACCTCGCCGAAGCCATCGCCCTCGGCCACGACCTCGGCCACACCCCGTTCGGTCACACGGGAGAGGAGGCCCTCGATCACGCCCTGAAGCCGCATGGCCGCGCCTTCCGGCACAACGAACACTCGCTGAGGGTCGTCGACAGGCTCGAAAAAGACGGACATGGTCTCAACCTGACGGCGGAGGTCCGCGACGGCATCCTCAACCACACCGGAAAAGGCCGGCCAGCGACCTTCGAGGGCGCCGTCGTCCGGATCGCCGACCGCATCGCCTACGTCAACCACGACGTCGACGACGCTTTGCGGGCGGGTGTGATATCGACCGAAGACCTTCCGAAAGCTCCCATCGAAGTCCTGGGGACCAAAATGAGCGTCCGGATAGACACGCTGGTTCGAGACATGATCTCCACCTCCGAAAAGCTGGACGACATTTCCCTCTCCGAGGAAGTCCGCGCGGCTTTGATGGATCTCCGCTCCTGGCTCTTCGAAAACGTCTATCGCAACCCGGAGTCCAGACAGAACCAGAAGGCCGGAGAAGTCGTCAAGACGCTCTTCGAATACTACCTCGAACATCCGGAAGAACGCGCGGCGAGCGACCGGGACCCCATCACGGAGACCGTGGATTTCGTGGCCGGCATGACCGACCGCTACGCCATCGCGACCTACAAACGCATCTTCCTCCCCAAAGGAGACATCTTCGCGTAAAAGATTCGTTTCCGGATCGATGCGAAAAAGCTCGCTGAAGCCGACTCGCGTTCGGGTAAGATTACTTCATGTCGGAGATAGAGGAGTCGGGGAGCTGAACGC
>JBOHBL010000292.1:0-5417 GCA_050698295.1 Rubrobacteraceae bacterium
GGGCTGCATCGTCGTGGACACGACGTGCGGCTCGGTGCTTTCGGTCTGGAAGCGCGTGACGAGATACGCCCAAAAAGGCTTCACGAGCATCATCCACGGCAAGTACTATCACGAGGAGACCCAGGCCACCGCCTCCCAGACCCTCAAGGACGACGGCAACGGCAAGTACCTCATCGTCCGCAACATGAAGGAGACGGGCTACGTCACGGACTTCATCCGGGGCGAGATGGACGCGGACGGGTTGAGGGAAAAGCTCTCTCACGGCATGTGTCCCGGCTTCGACCCGGACGAGGATCTGCGGCGCGTCGGGGTCGCCAACCAGACGACGATGCTCATGAAGGAGACAATGGAGGTCGGGGAAGAAATCCGGAAGGCGATGGCGGATCGCTACGGGCGGGAAAAGCTCAACGAGCATTTCGAACTCTTCGACACGATCTGCTCGGCGACCCAGGACCGTCAGGACGCGCTCTTCGAACTCCTCGAAAATCCGCTCGACATAATGATCATCGTCGGCGGCTACAACTCCTCGAACACGAATAATCTGGCGATCATCGCGAAGGAGCGAGTCCCCCGTAGCTACCACATCGCAAACGGCGACTGCATAAGCGGAGACTCCATCCACCACAAACCCCCCGGCACCCCCCTCGACGCGAGAGAAGAGATCGAGGAATACGACTGGCTCCCGGAGGGTCCGGTTCGCATCGGCCTCACCGCCGGCGCCTCGACCCCGAACTCCCAGATCGGACTGGCGGTAAAGAACCTCCTCGAAGCTCGCGACCTTTCTCTGAATGAAATACCGGGAGTCGGGAGTCGGGAGTCGGGAGTCGGGAAAGCCGAGTAAAAAGGCCCCGCTCCGACACGGACGCGGGGCTTTCTCGTTTTGCTGACATGCTGACTAAGCATCTCCAACTTGAATATGAGAGAAGGTGGCTTTTTCCTGGGGGCGCGGGCATCCTGCCCGCATGAGCGAACGAAGGCATCGCGGGTCCCCAGGGGTGATCCATACGCATCAAACTCAGTTTGGAGATGCTTAGCCGACAGGCGAGCCGCTCAACGCGGCGGCTTTTTCGGCGACGCGCCTTCCCTGATAACGTGCGGCGGCGAGTTCTTCTTCGCTCGGCCCCCGCTCCCCGCCGTCGCTCGAACTCACGCCGTAGGGGTTGCCTCCGGCGGCGAAGACTTCGTCCGAGGTGTAGCCCTGCGGCACGACAATGAAACCCCAGTACATGAAGACGTTGTAGAGACTGAGCAACGTGGACTCTTCGTTTCCAGGCGCTCTACCAGAGAAACCCGAGGACTCCGTCCAGGCTGTAAGCTCCGGCTCCGGCGACGAGCAGCGCGAGCGCCATCGCCGCGAGCGCGAGGTTGAACTCGTACCCACCCTCGGCGGCGAAGAATCCGTTTTGCGAATGGACGGTGACCGCCGCGACGGCCATGACCACGATGAGGCCGAGCGCCGCGACCGGCGTCAGAAAGCCCGCAGCCATGAGCAAACCGCCGACGAACTCCGTGAGCCCCGCCAAAAGCGCCATCGTCGGGGCGGGCTTTATCCCGAGCTGGTCGAAGAACCCGGCCGTGCCTTTCAAACCCGGCCCTCCGAAAGAACCGAACAATTTCTGCGCTCCGTGGGCCACGAAGATCGCCCCGAGTACGAGACGAAGTATCAGCAACGCAAGATCAATCATGAATTCCCTCTTTCTCTCCCTGTGGTTTCTTCTGTTTTTTGCTGACAGCCAACGGCTAATTGCTGACGGCGCGGGTCGCCGAAGGCGAGACGCTTACAGGCTTGAGCTTCGCCTCTATTTCTTCGCGCCTACCTTCGAGGAAGGGCGGCAAGACGAGTTCCCGACCGAGTTTCTCGTCGCCGATGCTCCCGATGCCGGGCTCGTCGGTGGCTATCTCGAAAAGCACTCCGTTCGGTTCCCGGAAGTACAAACTCCGGAAGTAATGTCGGTCCACGACGCCCGAAGACGGTATCCCGACGGCGGCGACCCTCCGGCTCCATTCCTGTATCTCGGCATCATTCTTGACCCGGAATGCGACGTGATGCACGCCCCCGGCCCCCGGACGCGCCCGGCTCAACTCCGCCCTCTCCTCGACGTGAGCCTCAGTCCCCGGCCCTCCAACCCCACTCTCGAACACGACGACCCGAACACTATCGCTCTCGTACTCGGCGCTCTTTCTGAAACCGAGCAGGTCAACGAGTACGACTTCCGTCGGCTCGACACTCTTCACCGTCAGCCGAACGCTTTCGAGGCCGCGCACGGCGAACTCCTCCGGCGCGTCCGCGCCGTCCCACGGGTCTCCGGCCTCCATGCCTTCGCCGCCGTCGGCGACGAGGCTCATCCGGTGTCCTTCGGGGTCCTCGAAATCCAACTTCTCCCGACCGTCATACCGGGCCTCTATCTCGCCACGCTCGACACCCTTCTCGTCGAAGCGACCTTTCCACCAATCGAGAGCGGCCCGACTCGAAACCCGCAACGAGATGTTCGAGACCTCGTCCCGCCCCGCCCGGTTCGGCGCCGCATTCGGAATGTCGAAGAAGGTCACGATGGTCCCCGACTTCGCGCCCTCGTCCCCATACGCCAGGTGGTACATCGAAACGTCATCCTGGTTGATGCTCTTGTAGACGAAGCGCATCCCCAAAACGTCCGTGTAAAACGCCGCGTTCTCCTCGATGCGCGCGCTAACCGACGACGTGTGATGCAAACCGCCGATCCTCATTTCCACTCCTTTCGTTTGCCACTGAACTTTACAGAAATGAAGTTTACCGCTAAACTTATAAGTGTCAAGGAAGAAGATGGAGGCGGTTTCGCATGGCGAGAGGGACGAGGAGTTTGAGGAGGCCGGGGGTATTATCGTGGCTGAGGCTGGCGCGGATTTTCGAGAAGACGGAGCGGGCGGGGCAGGCGCAGCTTGGGCGGTGGGGATTGAACATGGGTCGGTTCGACGTGCTGGCGCATGTGGGGGCGTCGGAGGGGTTGAGTCAGGGAGAGTTGGCGCGGTCGCTTCTCGTGACGAAAGGGAACGTGGCGCAGTTGATCGGGAAGCTGGAGGCTCGCGGCTTTATTTTCCGCTGCTCCGAAGGCCGGACGAAGCGGCTTTTTTTGACCGAAGAGGGACGCGAGCTCTACGATGAAGTCGTGCCTGCTCATGAGGACTTCATCGCGCGGAGGTTCGAGGCGTTAAGCGAAGAGGAGCAAATAATCCTTCACGGGCTGCTCAGAAAACTCGACCGCGATCTCGTATAAAGACAGAGTTTGCTAAGGAAGATAAACATAACCCGTTACGTCACGCCTCTCAGGGAGGGAGGCTCGCTCCCGGCCATCGTCGAGGGCGACGACCTCGGCACGTACGTTTTGAAGTTCCGGGGAGCGGGACAGGGGAAAAAGGCGCTCGTCGCCGAAGTCATCGCCGGAGAGCTTGCGAGGAAGCTCAGGCTTCCGGTACCGGAGCTGGTTCTGGCGAACCTCGACCCGGTACTCGCGCGCGGCGAACCCGACCCGGAGATACAGGACCTAATCCGGGCGAGCGAGGGATCGAACCTCGCGATGGACTATTTGCCGGGCTCCCTCGGCTTCGACCCGCTCGCCTCTCCGATGAACCCGGAACTCGCCTCGCGAATATTATGGTTCGACGCGCTCGTGACGAACGTGGACCGGACGCCGCACAACACGAACCTGCTTCTGTGGCACGGCAAAGTCTGGCTCATAGACCACGGCGCGTCGCTGTATTTCCACCACGCCTGGAAAGGCTGGGAAAGCAAAACGAAGCTCCCGTTCGCGGCGGCGAGAGACCACGTACTTCTCCCCCTCGCCACGGAGATAAAGGAAGCCGACGAGCAAATGGCGGCGAAGCTGTCCGAAGAAACCTTGCGGGAAGTTCTCGGCCTCGCGCCGGACGAGTGGCTGGAAGGCGAGTCCGGGTTCGAGGACGCGAGCGAGGTTCGCGAGGCGTACTTCCAGTATCTCTCGAAGAGGCTCGAAGGGCCGAGAAAATGGGTTCATGCCCTTGAGGAGGCGCATGAGCAAGCTCTATGAGTACGCCATCCTCCGCGTCGTCCCGAGGCCGGAGCGTGGGGAGGCGATAAACGCCGGCGTCGTGGTTCACTGTCCCGAGACGAAGTTCCTCGAAGCGAAAGTCCGCCTCGACGAAGAGCGGTTGCGCGCCCTGGATCCGGACCTCGACGCGAAAACCGTGGCCGCGCACCTCGAAAGCATACGGAAGGTGTGCGCCGGAGGGCCGGAGGGCGGGGCGCTCGGGATGCTCTCCGCGCGGGAGCGCTTCGGGAGGGTCGTCGCTCCGAGGAGTACCATCGTGCAGCCCTCACCCGTCCACACCGGGTTCGCCAAAGACCCGGAGCAGGCTTTAGAGCGTCTCCTCGCGGAGATGGTTCTTTCGCTGGGGGAGACTAAAGACCGGTCTCGATGAGCTTGCGGGCGATGTCGGTAAATTCCTGGCCTTCGATGGTGTTCGAAGCGAGCCCTTTCGTGGAGCCGTCGTCGAATGTGATCTGGACGGACTCCTCGCCGGGAGCCTCTTTGCCTTCGAGATAGTTCTTTACCGCGACGGCGACTCCCGCCGCGATCCCGAGAAAAACGAGTCCCTTGAAGAGCTTTCTCATTTAGCTTCCCTCCCCGATTATCGTCTGCTCGATCCCGGCGCGGGCGTTTCTCATGTCGTACAGCACGAGTCCGACGCGGGCGTCAGGTCCGGTGGTCGAAGCGATGGCGCCTCCGTTTTCGAGCCTCGTCAAAAGGAAGTGTCCCGCCTCGGTCTTCACCCTCACCTGGGCGGCGTGCGCTTTGCCGTCCTCGCGCGCCTTCCTCTCTGAGAGGCCGACGAGCGCGGAGAGCATCGCCCGCGCCCTCTCGCGGTCCACGCCATCGGGATGCGACGAGTACAAGAGCTTTCCGTCTTTCGAGATCACCGCGCACGATTCGATGTCCCCCGAAAGCGAACGCAACTCCGAGACCAGCCGCTCCAGTTCCCCAGAGCCTTTCACGTCATTCTCCGTCAAGAGATCCTCCATCCTGTCCGACTCCGAAACGAAGAGTATATCGTCCCGCGCCAGCAGCTTAACAAGCAAAGCGCGAAATGATATATTCCCCGTGCCTTCGGGCGATTAGCTCAGCGGGAGAGCGCTGCCTTCACACGGCAGAGGCCACTGGTTCGAAACCAGTATCGCCCACGGTAAAGGTGCTGGTGAGAGGGTATGAACGGCTCCCGAAACGGGAGCCGTTCTCACTTTGGCGGCGGAGAATGGCGCGGAAATGGCGGCAGCGGTGTGCGGCAGCTTTGGTCGGCTGACGGGAAGGAGTCCGGCCGGCGGCCCACACGCCGGGCCAAGCCGGTCGTAGCACGGCACCTCTCAGATTCCACCGGTCTCGCCCCTGTCTTGGCGTCACCCCTGAAGG
>JBOHBL010000293.1:0-1129 GCA_050698295.1 Rubrobacteraceae bacterium
AGGTGGTCGTGGACGCCCAGCCGGAAGGCGTGGAGGGCGTCGGCTTCCTGGTGACCGCCGACGGGGTGAAGATCCGCTGCCTGACGATCCGCCACGGCAGCGACGGCATCCAGGCCGGCACCCGAGACGAACAGACCGGCGACATACTCACCACCGAGGACAACCTCAGACTGAGCAAAATCATCGTCGAGGGGTCCAACGACGATAATGTAAACGTGATAGGAGATGGTTTCCAAATACGACGCGCCCAGCTCGTCTCCAGCGACGACAATGCCGTCGATGTGGAAGGGAACGGCGCTCGGGTCGAGCAAATTATCGCCCGCGGCCACGACAATAGCTGCGTCCTGATCCGTGGCGACGACGCCGTCGTCGAGGGGAGTCGTTTCGAGCGTTGCGAGGACACCGACGGCATCAGGCTCGACGACAGCGACGACGCCCGTATCAGCGGCAACACGATCCGCTTCTCCGACGGGGGCATCTCGGTCCGTGAGTCCGCCGCTCCGCAGGTTACCGGAAACACGGTGAGAGGAGCCGGCGACAATAGCATCGAGGTAGACTGCGCCGCCCGGTGCGAAGACGGACTGGTCAGGAACAACACGGCCACCGGCGCCTCGGACGACGCGGACGGCTTCGATATTTCCAGCGACGATGCCGGCTTGCTCATCCAGAACAACACGGCTTTGGATAACATCCAGACTGGCTTCGATCTGGATACCGACGGCGCCATCATCCGCGGGAACACGGCCGAGCGGAACGGATCCGAGGGCCAGGGCGAGGGCGGCTTCGACATCAGCGGCGACGACAACCTGATCGAGGACAACCGCGCCAACCGTAACAAGCGCGACGGCTTCCGCCTCTCTCGCGAATTCGAGAACGGAGACGAAGGCAGCGACAACAACGTGTTCCGCGGCAACAGCGCCAGGGCGAACAGCAAGGACGGCTTCGACATCGAGGCGGGCGCTGATACAGATGGCGACGACCAGATCGACGTACCCAGTATAGACAACCGCCTGATAAAGAACGTGGCGACCAACAACCGGGCGGAGGGCATCGAGAACAACGGCGAGGATACCGACGTGATCCGCAACCAGGCCAGCGGCAACCGAATCGACTGCGCCAACGACGGCAC
>JBOHBL010000294.1:0-2401 GCA_050698295.1 Rubrobacteraceae bacterium
GATCGCGGGCGTGGCGAGCACGCGGTCGCGGACGACGGCGCTCGCGTATGCGTAGACGGCGAACACGGCTAGGGTCATGAGCATGAAGATTCCGCCGAGCAGGATCAACCTCGCGTCGAGCAGTCCCGGTGGCGTGTCGAGGAACTGCGGCAGAAAGGCGAAGAAGAACACGGTCAACTTCGGGTTCAGAAGATTCAGAAGGATCGCGCGCCGCACGACCAGGCCCGCGGTCTCGGTCGAGACGTCTTCGTTCTGGTCATCCAGCCGCAGGGCGCTGTCGTCGAGGATCATCGCCACGCCCATGTAGATGAGGTAGGCGACTCCCGCCCACCTGACCACCTCGAACGCGACCGACCCGGCGTGCATGATCCCGGACAGGCCGAGCATCGCCGCCAGCATGTGGGGAACGATGCCCAAAGTGCAGCCGAAGGCCGCGACGAGTCCGCGCCGCCGGCCACCGCCGATCGAGCTCGCGACCGTATAAACCACCCCAGTCCCCGGGATAAGGACCACGATGAGCGAAGTAAGCAAGAACTCCACAGACATGCCCGACAAGGTATTAGTTGTGCGAGGGCCTGTCAAGGAAAATGGATGCCACGCTCTCCCCTCCGGACATCGCGGAAGTATGCCCCGGCTCACGAGGGTTGCCCGTTGACATAATCCGTTTTATAGGTTAATTTAACTTATGTTCATATGACTCTTCGAGGAGATTTTGGTGTATGTTGAGGTTTTGATCCTCTCGAATTTATTGGGTGGGTCTTCCTACGGGTATGAGATCAAGAAGAACGTGGAGCGGGTGATGGGTGGGGCGTTTGCGATCAACAACAACGTCCTCTATCCGGCGTTGCGGAAGTTCGAGCAAATGGGCGCGGTGGAGAAGGAAGTCGAGCGCCAGGAAGGCAAGCCGAACCGGCACGTCTACCGCGCCACGGAGCTGGGCCGGGAAATATTCGGGGAGATGCTCAGGGAATTCCCGCCGGAGAAGGCCGGAAACGACGCTGAATTCCTGGTGCGCGTCGCCTTCATGCACCTTTTGGAGCCGGAAGAGCGGCTGCGGATACTCAGAACGAGGAAAGAATTTCTGGAGGGCGTCCTCGGGCATCTCTCTGCGGTGAGGCCGGACGCGGAGGAGAGCGGGTATCCGCATGCCGCGAAGGTGCTTGGGTTCTGGCGGGGACAGCGAGAGCGAGAGATCGAGTGGATAGAGGAGCTTGCCAAAGAAGCCGGGGCGCGACCGTGAGGAGTCCCGAACGTTTCGACACCATCGTGGTCGGAGGCGGTCAGGCGGGCCTCGCGATGGGTTATTATCTGGCGAAGCAGGACCGGGACTTCGTGGTTCTCGACGCGGGGGAGCGGATCGGGGACGTTTGGCGGAATCGCTGGGACTCTTTGCGGCTGTTCACTCCGGCCGCCCTCAGTGGGCTGCCTGGCATGCCCTTCCCGTTTCCGGGCGGCTACTTCCCGACCAAAGAAGAGACCGCCGATTACCTCGAAGAGTACGCCGCGAAATTCGGGCTGCCCACGCGCCTCGGCCGACGGGTGGATTCTCTGAGATGCGACGGCGACGGTTATCTGTTGGGTGTTGGGAGCGAGCGATACCTGGCCGCGAACGTGGTGGTGGCTACGGGTCCTTACCACGCGCCCCGCGTGCCGGACTTCGCGGCGCGGCTGGATCCCTCCATCAACCAGCTCCATTCGAGCGCCTATCGGAGTCCGGATCGACTCCCCGAGGGCGACGCGCTCGTCGTGGGGGCCGGCAATTCGGGAGCCGAGATATCGCTGGAACTCGCCACCACAAGAAAGACGCGCCTCTCTGGCCGGGACACGGGCAACGTGCCCGGCGGCGTACGCGAAAAACGCCTGCCCGGACACATCCTCCTCGGGTGGCTCACAGGGTGGTGGATCGTCGGCCGCCTGACCGTCGATACCAGGCTCGGGCGGAAAGGCAGAGCGTTCGAGCGGGGGCGGGGCGCGCCGCTCGTCCGGTTCAGTCCCACAGACCTCATCAAGGCCGGTGTCGAGCGCGTGCCGAGGGTCGAAGGCGTCGTGGACGGCAAACCCCTTCTCGCCGACGGGCGGGCGCTGGAAGTGGCGTGCGTGGTGTGGGCGACCGGATTCAGGCCCGACTTCGGGTGGATCGAACCGCCGGTATTCGGCGAGGACGGCTACCCCCTCCAGTATCGAGGAGCGGTGGACGCGGCGCCCGGACTGTACTTTCTCGGACTCCCCTTCCAGCACACGTTCCTTTCGGCGACGGTCGGCGGCGTAGGAGAAGACGCTCGTCACATCGCCGGGCATCTCGCCGGGAAGAGGCGTGTGATCAGCTCTCGTCGCTCGCCTGTTCCAGGTCCTGGATTATCCCGCTGACTTCGGCGTTGAACGCCTGTATTTGGGGCAGGCT
>JBOHBL010000295.1:0-1674 GCA_050698295.1 Rubrobacteraceae bacterium
ACTTCGGGGCGCAGGTTTTGGGTTTTCGCGCCATGCGCTTCTCTCCCTTCGCCTCGGGGAGAAGATAGCGCCGCCTGCGGTCGAGACCTTGGCGCAACGGGTGGATCGAATCTATGGGCGCAGGTCAAATATCTCTACTCCAGCGCCGTCCGGCTCTCCTGACGATCACACCGAAGCTTTGTCTTCTTCAGAGAGCGAACGCGCCTACCCGCGAATTGATAGACGAAAGCGTAGGATCTACTTTATAGTGTGCCGGAGAACACTCGTGTTCAACGGATGGCACGTTTAAGTGCCTGATCTCATAAAGATATTCAGCATGGGGAGAGTTTTCTGTGAAAGGAGCCATGATTAGCGACCTGATACATCAATCATCGTGCAATGAATGCCCTTGCGTCCCACGAGCTGGGGGTGCGATCCTTTGAATACCCGTCAAGATCCCCTCGAAGGGATCTCCACCGGAGGCCGTTACGAGGCCGACCTCTGGAAAACCGCCGATGCCCTACGGAACAACATGGACGCCGCCGAGTACAAGCACGTCGTCCTCGGCCTGATCTTCCTGAAATACATCTCCGACGCCTTCGAGGAGAAGCACGCGGAACTCCAAACCGAAGTCTCGCAGGGAGCCGACCCCGAAGACCCCGACGAGTACCGCGCCGAGGGCATCTTCTGGGTGCCGCCCGAGGCTCGCTGGTCGCATCTCAAGGCTCAGGCCAGACAGCCCACCATCGGAACGCTCCTCGACGACGCGATGGCAGGCGTTGAGCGGGACAACCCCTCGCTGAATGGTGTGCTTCCCAAAGACTACGCCCGTCTGGCTCTGGACAAGGACCGGCTCGGTCAGATCATAGACCTCATCAGCAACATCGCCGTCGGCGACCGCGAGAGCCGCTCCCGCGATGTCCTCGGCAACGTCTACGAGTATTTCCTCGCCCAGTTCGCGGGCGCCGAGGGCAAGAAGGGCGGAGAATTCTACACGCCTCGCTCTGTCGTCGCGCTGCTCGTCGAGATGCTGGAACCGTACAAGGGGCGGGTCTACGATCCTTGCTGCGGTTCCTCCGGGATGTTTGTCCAGTCAGAGGAGTTCGTCACCGAACACAGCGGCAGGCTCGACGATATAAGCATCTACGGCCAGGAATCCAACTACACCACATGGCGACTCGCCCGCATGAACCTCGCCATCCGGGGGATAGAAGGCCAGATCTCCCACGGCGACACCTTCCACAACGACCGCCACCCCGACCTGAAAGCCGACTTCATCCTCGCCAACCCGCCGTTCAACGTCTCGGACTGGCGCGGCGAACTCCTGACAGGCGACAAACGCTGGCAGTACGGGACTCCGCCTGCGCGCAACGCCAACTTCGCCTGGGTTCAGCACATCATCCACCACCTCTCGCCAACCGGCCTCGCGGGCTTCGTCCTCGCCAACGGCTCCATGTCCTCGAACACCTCGGGGGAGGGGGAGATCCGCAAGAATATCATCGAGGCCGACCTCGTGGATTGCATGGTCGCTCTTCCGGGACAGCTTTTTTACTCCACCCAGATCCCGGTCTGCCTCTGGTTCCTCGCCCGCGACAAAAGAAACCACCGCTTTCGCGACCGCCGGGGCGAAGTCCTCTTCATAGACGCCCGCAAACTCGGCGAGATGGAGGACCGCACTCACCGCCGCCTCGCCGC
>JBOHBL010000296.1:0-2452 GCA_050698295.1 Rubrobacteraceae bacterium
GAGTTCTTGAAAAGCGCGGAAGTCGCGGGGATCGCGGGCAGCCTGGGAGGGTTCGGGCTTTCGGGGTTCTGGCTTTCGGGGTGCGCGCTCGTGGAGGAGCAGTTCCCGCCGCCTCGTCCGGAGGGGTTCGACGCTTTGGGGCATCACGCGGTTTACGGCCTCCGGCAGTTCACAGATTGGTTGGAGGAATTTGGAAAGCGGGGGTACGTCGGCGAGGTGAACTGGCCGAACGGGCTTGGCCAGGACTTTCCCGACGACCAGGAGAAGTGGGATGCGCTTGGGGAGATGTGGTATTCGAGGGCCGACGACGCGAAGCTCTGGGTAAGCGCGTGGTGCGCGGATGAACGGCAACTCTACGGCGGGTTCTGGCTCTCCGTTTACCGTTCGGCGGGCGAGCGCGGGGCGAACGGCGAGTACGTCCGCGCCATGAGCGTCCCCGAGGATCAGGCACCCATAGTCGAGGCGCACCCGAGCACGCTCGGTTACCGCCGCGGCATAAACGTCTCCTGCGCCGAGGCATGGATCAGGCCGGAGGAGGCCGGAACCCCTTATTCCAACCTCAACCCGGGCGTCCATGGCGAGGATTACTGGTATCCGGGACTTTCGCGCGACCCGGACACGGGACAAAACACCTTCGAGCATCTCTCCGGGCGGGGTATCGACATAGTCCGCATCCCGTTCCGGTGGGAGAGGATTCAGCCCCGTCCCGGCGGTTCGCTCGACGCGTACAATCTCTCCCTGCTCAAGGATTGTGTGGCGTCGGCGGACGACGCCGGACTCGAAGTCGTACTGGATCTCCACAACTACGGCGGCTACTGGGCGGACGTCGAGGGCGAGGTGAGAAAACTCAAGCTCGGCACTCCGGACCTCACTGCGGCCCATTTCCGGGACGTCTGGTCCAAAATCTCCGCGAACTTCCGCAACGAAGCGCGCGTCGTCGCCTACGACCTGATGAACGAGCCCGCGGGGGCTGGTGGGATCGGAGCCGGAGACCACGACACGGAAGAGCGTCAGTGGGAGAATCTCTGCCGCGATGCGGTCAAAGCCATACGCGCTCGCGGAGACGACAAGCTGATCATGATCCCCGGCTACGGGGGCATCGGGCGCTGGCGCGAGGCTCATCCGGAACCCTGGATCCCGGACGACCCCGCCGGCAACCACATGTACACGGCGCACCAGTACTTCGACGCCTACCGCGGGCCCGACACCGGCGGCGGGAAATACAGGGCATCCTACGCCGACGACAACGAGCTCTTCGCGTCCAGGGGATGGTGAGTAGTATACTTGCGCCGGGATGTGCGGACTCAGGCGCGAAAGTTAGATACTGGATGAAAGACCGCGTGGATTTTCTGGTCATAGGCGCGCAAAAGAGCGGGACGACTTCGCTATTCAAGTACATCCAGAACCACCCTCAACTCTATGTTCCTCCCCAGAAGGAGGTCAATTTCTTCGCTAACTCAGACAGGTACTCCAAAGGTCTCGACTGGTACATCGAGAACTTCTTTCGCGGCGTCGAGGAGGAGAAACTCTGGGGAGAGGTGTGCCCCTCGTACATGGGATACAGCTCCGCCCCGGACTACATCCGCGAGACGTGCCCGGACGTGAAGCTCGTAGCCATCCTGCGGAACCCGATCGACCGGGCGTACTCGCACTACCGCATGTCGATCCGCCGCGAGACCGAGACCCGGAGCTTCGAGCAGGTGGTGAAAGAGCTGGCGGAGAGCCCCGTCGAGGCGCCGGAGAGCAAAGTCCTCGACGACTCTCCGTTCCTGCTCGACTTTGGACTTTATGGCAAGTCCCTCGGTCGCTACCTGCGGCATTTCGGGAGGGAGCGGTTTTTGATCCTCTTTCAGGAAGACCTGACCGCCCGCCCGGAGGAGACGCTCGTGGAGCTTTTCTCGTTTCTGGGCGTGGATACCGGATACAGGCCGCCGAACCTCGGCAGGGAGTATCACGTCGGGGGCGAGAAGAGGTTCTTCGGGCTGGCGGACAGGCTGCGCGAGCGCAAGGCGGTCAAGAAGGCGGTCAAGAGCGTGCTGCGGTCGAGGAGGAGCATGGAGGCCGCGAGGTTCTGGTACGAGCAGATCAACATAAAGCCCGTGAAGGTCGCCGGTCCTTCTCCCGAAGAAAGACGTTTCTTGAAAGGCGTCTTCGAGGAGGACGTGGCGTTGCTCGAAAGGCTCTTCTCCGTGAACGTCCCGTGGCCGGAGTTTCGTGGCGGGTAGAGTCATTCCCAACTTCTTCATCGTCGGGGCGGCGAAGGCCGGCACTACGTCGATGTACCAGTACCTGGAGCGGCATCCCGACGTGTACATGTCGAGCGTCAAGGAGCCCCACTGGTTTTCGAGGGTCGAGCCGAATCCCGCCCGGGACGTGCGTCCTGTCACCTCCGAGGAGGAGTATCTGGGGTTGTTCGAGGGTTGGCGCGGCGAGTCCTTCGTATCTTTGGGAC
>JBOHBL010000297.1:0-7679 GCA_050698295.1 Rubrobacteraceae bacterium
GAGGCGGGGCGGGGAAGAGCATGTTCTCGCCCCGCCTCGAACTGCGTTTCGGGAATGGAGCCTCTCGTCCCGGCATGCTTTCCGGGTACCGGATACGGAGCTTTCGAGACTCCCGCATTACTTCCGTCCAGCCACTCCGGTAATATCCTTCCACAAGGGAAACCAATTGCGTGAAAGGTGGAAACATGGAAGTCTCCGACCTTCTCAAGAACCGCAGGACTTCGCCGTGCGTCTGAAAGTGAGCCTCGCACCGGAGTCCGGGAAATTAATCGTCCCCGTTCAATACAACTCGCTCGTCCACGGCTTCGTGTATCACAACATGGACAAGGCCCTCTCCAAGTGGCTCCATGAGGAAGGGCACGCTTACGGAGAAAGGCGTTTCAAGCTGTTTACTTTTTCGAGACTCTTCGGCAAGCGGAAAGTCAAAGACGGAAGAATAAAGTTCGACGGCTCCGCTCGTTTCTATCTCTCCTCCGCCGATGCCGACGTGCTGGGTTCACTGGCCGAGCATTTATTGAAGAAGCCGGACGTCAGGCTCGGGGGCGCGCGGTGCCGCGTCGAGGAGATCGCCGTCGAGCCGGAGCCGGAGCTGAACGGAGGGCCGATCAAAGTGAAGACGCTCGCTCCGATCACCGCGTACAGCACCCTCGCGACCCCGGACGGCAAGAAGAAGACATATTTCTACTCGCCTCAAGAAAAGGAATGGAGCGAGTCGCTGGTGGCGAATATAGAGCGGAAAGCCAAGTCCCTCGGCTGGGAGGCGGACGTGGACGAGGACCTCGAAGGGGCGTGGATGCGCCCACGCCGCGTAAAGACATCGGACCAAAAAGTCCTCAAGTTCAAAGGCACCGTCATAAAAGGGTGGACGGGACTCTATGAAACGAACCTACCCGAGCCTTACTTCCGCCTCGCGTACGACACGGGCTTCGGGAGCAAAAATTCGGCGGGGTTCGGGATGGTGGGGGTTGTGGATGGGAAAGGAGGAAAGAATTGTTAGAGGCGATGAGCCAGCTCGCGCTCGACTTCCTGCGCGAGGAGCTTCCCGACGATGCGGGCGATACGTCCGAGCCGTGGGGGTGGTATCTGGAAGTCAGGGAAGAGAGGTCGGAGCTTTTGTTTCCGTTTCTCGTGGAGGCGGCGCGGGATTCGATGGCTCCCAACCACTATCTTTTGAAGGCGGATCCGGAGAACCCGGACACCGCCGTGCTGGAGCAGAGGGAGTTCAGGCGCGGGGAGGACGAGGCGAAGCTGCCTTTCGTGCAATCCACCGGCTCGCAATCTCCGGCGCTCGGGCCGATTATCAAGCGCTCCTTCAGCAAGCAAAAGGGAGGCGGGCCGTCCGGCAAGATCCTCGATTCCACGCTCAAGGAGTTCAGAGAGATAGGAGAAGGGAACGAATCATGGTCGCCGTATTTCGCCGGGGCGGCGGAGGTGGCAAGTCGTCCCCGGATGCGGTTTCAAAACCAGACCTTCGAGGAGGGAAGCTCCTCCGCGCTTGAGATGGCAGTCAAGCACATACCGGAGAACCGCACCTGCTACCTGAGCATTCCGGACAACGACGGGAACCTCCCCGGCGAGATCGAAGAATACAAGGCGTACCTGACGGATATTCTGGCTTCCGAGAAATATTCCACGGGCAAGATAGCTCCCATAACGGACGGCGTGTGCGCGTTGAGCGGCGACAGAGGGGTTGTCTATCCCAACGGCCTTTCAGGCTCCGGGCTGAACCTGAGCAACGTGGATAGGCCGGGAGTGTTTCCGGGGATAGACGATCAAGGCGCGTGGAAGAAGTTTCCGCTCTCGGCGGCGGGCGCGGATCTTTTGTACATCTTCTCGTTCCACATACGCGACAGGTTCATAGCCCAGGTTGCCGGAGAACGAGCCTTGCTGATCCCATACACGACGCTCGACCCCGAAAAGCGTCTCAAGTTTATGAAGCGAACGCGAGACCGCTACGTGCCGCAAACAAGCGGAGAGTCAGTGGTCCGCCAGGAGAAGAAGCTGCAAAGCCTGGCGGATGAGGAAGGCGTGGTCACCAGCATCACCATCCTGTGGGCGGACTTCGGCCAGAAGCTCGAAAACGTCCGAGGCATCGTGACGGACGTGCTTCCTTCCCGGCTGCGCGCGGTCTCGGGAGTAGCGGGCGTGGTGGATCCGGACGAAAACTACCCGTTCCCCGAACACCCCTGTTTCCATCTGGACGTGGGTTTCAACCAGCTCGGCGCTCTTTTGAGAAGGCCCGGCGGGAAGAGGACGGAGAAGGCAAACAGCGGAGCGCGGCTCTCCGACCTTCGCAGGGACATTGCGGCGAACTCTTATCATGGCAGAGAAATACCGCTGGAGAGGTTCCGGGAGGAGGTGCGGGAAATCTCGGAGGCGTATCTGATCGAAGCTCTGGAGCGAGGCTCCTACGGTCTGGTCAACGAGGGAGTCAGCAGGAAAGGCGAACCGTACCTGACGATGGCGGGCTGGGCGCGGCACCTGTGCAAGTTCATCTATTTCTTGAGGAGACTGGAGGTATATCCACGAATGGACGACTGGAGATACAAGTCGCATAACGAAAGGCTGACGGAGTTTTTCCAGGATCCGGACGGGCGCACCGGCATAGACAGTCCGGAGAAAGCCTACGCCTTCCTGCTCGGCGCGCTGTTCGGGAAGCTCATTCAGGTGCAGGGGAGCCGGGGAGTCAATGTTGGCTCGAATGCCCTCACCTGGCTCCGGCGGCTCACGCTGACCGGGAAGGACCTCCCGGAGTTGTACGTGAGGATCCGGGAGAAGCTCCTTACCTACGGGACGGAGTCGAGCAGCAACGTCAGAGATGTCATCGAGGAGTTGGGACACTTGGGGCGCAGCCTGGGAATGGACATAAAGCTGAACCAGACGGAGACCGGATATTTCTTGCTGCTCGGCCAGTCGCTGAGCCGCACGGTAATGCCCGCAAGAGAGAAAGAAGAGGTGGCGGAGTAATGGAGACGACGGAGGATCGGCAAACTCTCGCTTCAAGGCGAGAGTTTCTGTTCTGCTACGACTTCAGGATGGGCAACCCGAACGGCGACCCCGACGAGAACCGACCGCGCATACTGCCCGACGGGACGTACTACGTCACCGACGTGAGACTCAAGCGATACGTCCGCGACTACCTCAA
Source organism: Rubrobacteraceae bacterium (assembly GCA_050698295.1). Lineage (GTDB taxonomy): Bacteria > Actinomycetota > Rubrobacteria > Rubrobacterales > Rubrobacteraceae > JACCWD01. Next base: position 3,146 of record JBOHBL010000297.1, read on the forward strand.
AAGCCAGGGCCAAGACATCCTCGTGGACAGCATCGAAGGAAGAACCACCAACCTCACCGGACGGGTCGGAGCCTACTTGCAAGCAAAGGGACAGCCCGAAGCCAACGGACAGGAGCTCGTGGGCATAATCCTCGACTCGTTCGTGGACGCGCGGCTCTTCGGCAGCGCGCTCGCCTTCAAACGAGGGCAAGAAGAGGGGAACGTCCAGGCTCGAGAGTGGAGACCCATACCGAAGACCCTCACGGGGGCGACCCAGATCAACCAGGGAGAAATCCTCCACAAGGCTCAGGAAGTGGACATTCGCGGCACAAGCATCTTCGGGAGCGACGAAGCGAGGACTCAAGGGACGTTCACCGAGAACTTCGTGCTGCGCTATGGCCTCGTCGGTTTCAACGGCGTCTCAAACGAACACTCGGCCCGCGTCTCGTACATGACCGACGAGGATTATTCGTCTCTTCTCGAGGCTTTGTGGAAAAGCGTGAGGAGCGCGGGAAACACCCGGACGAAGATGGGGCAGTCGCCCCGGCTCCTCGTCGGGATTTCGTACAAGCCCGGCTCGGAGTTCCAGTTCGGGACGCTCCTCGACTACGTCTCGCTCACGAGCGCGAACGGCAAGGCCGAGGAGGAATGGAAAGGCCCGGACGACTACACGGTCAGCCTGAAGCGGCTGCGGGAGCGGCTGGAGAGGTACGCCAGCCATGTAGAGCGGGTCGAATTCTGCGTCAACCCCGACCTCCGGATAGAGTCCGAGGATGAGGAGTTCTTCGGCGGCGGCGCCCCGTTCGAGGTCGTGGACCTGGACTTCGATGGCTCCGGAGGATGAGTTGACCGGAGAGTCTATTCCGGTCGTCGTCTTCCGCTGCCGGGCGAGGTTCGGCCATTTCCTGCGGGCGGAGGCGAGCGTCAGCGCGCTCACTTATCCAGCGCCGCCGAGAACGGCGCTGCTCGGTATGATCGGGGCAGTGCTCGGCCTGGCTAAAGATACTCCGCAGGTGGAGTTGAAAGACAGCCGGATCGCCGTCAGCGGCCCCGTTCCCCGGACGCACTGGCACAGGGTCAAGCTCCGCAAAGACCCGCCCGCGCCCCTGTCCGACAAGATCAAGAAGGGAGCCAAAGGCAGCTCCGCGCCGGAGAAGGCGACCCTCATCAAACAAGAATGGCTCTTCGAGCCGGACTATGAAGTAACGGCGTCTTTGCCGGTGGAATATCATCGGGAGTTCGTCGGCAGAATTCGGGAGCGGCGCTGGCACTATTCGCCGTGCATGGGTCTCAGCGAGATGATCGCCGACCTCGGGCTCGTCTCCGAAGGCACGGCGAACCCGCTCCCGAGCGGAAGCGAGGTGGAATGTCGCGGCGTCATCCGACGGGACGAAGCCTCGGTGAACGGACGGCGCGCCCTGGAGGCTGGAGAGCCGCTCGCGATACTGCCCCAACGCATGCCGAGAGAGGTGACGCCGGAGAGGGTCTTCACCCACGCGGACTACCTGATCGAACGCTCGGGGCTTCCGATGCCGCTTCTGGCGGACAGCGCCTGGCAAGTCATCGCGGACGAAGGAACGCGGGTGGTAGTTTTCCTGTGATGGAGGAACTGAAATCCCATCCGGATCGCTCGCTCCAAAGGCACGTCCAAGACGTGCGGGACGCCGCCTCGGCCATACTCGCGCGCCACTCGTCCGATGCGGAGACAAAGCGCGTAGTCGAGGACATCGTGAGCCTGCACGACCTCGGCAAAGCTACCAGGGAGTTCCAAAGATACATCAGAGACCCCGCAGGCTTCAAAGGCGACAGGGACAGGAAGGCGCACACTCCTCTCGGCTTCACCGCCGCTCTTCTTCTCGGGGAGAATCTGGGGTGGCCGCCGTTCAGGATCCTGTGCGTCGCGGCGGCGGTGTTGGGGCATCACACCAGATTTCCGACCGCGAACCGCATCACGGACACATATTTGATGAACGACAGGTGGGCCGGGATCATCGAGGATCAGGCATCCGGGCTTCCGCTGGACGCAGCTTCGGAGGTCACGGGCTTCGACCTGAGAGAGGTTCTTGGCGACCCGGACATCTGCGACGAGGCAAACGATGTCGCCGAAGAGCTGGTCGAGGCTCTGGAAAAGACTGCGAAGGGAGACCTTCCCGGCGCGGTGGCCGACAGGCTGAGGGCGCAGTTCGTATTCAGCGTCCTGTTGGAGGCGGATAAAGCGTTTCTCGCGCTTTCGGAGGAGGGGAAGTCCCGGTACAGGCTCGGGCGGGATCTCGCGCTCCGAGCCGCCCTCATCGAGGAGTATCTAAACCGTCCCGAGCCTTCGGAGATCAACGAGCTAAGGACACGAGCGAGGCGGCAAGCCCTCGAAAACCTCGAAGCCGACCCGGAGCATCGCCTTTGGACTCTCACGCTGCCGACCGGCCTCGGAAAGACTTTGACGGCGGCGAGCCTCGCGTTCGAGTTGAGGGAGATGCTTCCCGCCCCGAAGCGGCGGGTGTTCATAGTCCTGCCTTTCCTCTCGATCATCGACCAGACCGCGAAAGTCTACGACGAACTCCTCGGGGGTCCCGCCACCTCCACCCTCATGCAGAGCCACAGCCTGAGCGAGCGCGCCTACGACGAGGCCGAGGGCCGGGACGCCGAGTTCCTCCTCGACACGTGGGACTCGGAGATAGTCATAACCACCTTCGACCAGTTCCTGCTCTCGCTGCTCGGAGACCGCTCCCGCCACCAGATGCGTTTCCACAATCTCGCCGACGCGATAGTCGTCTTCGACGAAGTGCAAACTCTCCCGGCAAAGATGTGGGATTTGCTGAACCACTCCGTCGCACAACTCACCGAAACACTGAATAGCCACGCGATCATCATGTCCGCGACCCAGCCGGGCTTCATAACGGGCGCGAGAGAGCTTGTAAACCCGCCGCAGACTTACTACGAGAAATTCAAACGCTACCGACTCGTCCTGAAACACAAACAACCAATGAGACTCGAAGACTTCGTCGAGGAAACAAGGAGCCGCCGGGAGGAGTTGGAAAGGTTTCGAGTGCTTGTCACGCTGAACACCCGCTCAAGCGCGCGCGAAGTTCGGGACGCTCTGGCGGACGGCTGGAACGCTCCGGCTCACTTCCTGACCGCCGACGTGACGCCGAAGGACAGGCTCGCGGCGATCCGGGAGATAAAAGAGTTCAAAGACGAGCCATGCCTCGTGGTCTCGACACAGGTCATCGAGGCCGGGGTGGACATTGACATGGATCTCGTGATGCGGGACTTCGCTCCTCTGGACAGTCTCATACAAGTCGCCGGCCGCTGCAACCGCAACGGCGGGAACCCGCGCCGGGACGTGGAGATTTATCGTCTGGTCAACGACAAGGATCGTCCTTTCGCGGAGATGGTCTATACGGTCGAGCGCGGAAGCCCCGACGTGCGGCTTGAGATCACACGCCAAACCCTCGACAAGCACGACTCCATTCCAGAGGAGGAAATACTCGACATCTGCAACGAGTATTTCTCCGAGATCCGGATCGGCAAAGACCTCGGGAGAAGCCACACCGTAAACTGGGCCACGCTCGCCGATGAGCAGCCGGACATACGGACGCTGCTTCGCGGGGAGCGCAATCGTCAAGTTCAATTGATCGTCGCCGAGAGGGATGAAGGAGACCTCGTAGCCGACATCGAAGAAGCCCTTGCAATCCCGGATCGGTGGGAGCGTCGAAGCGCGCTGAGGAGGCTGGCCGGGAGGATCTCGCGTGTCACGGTTTCGGTATGGGTGCGACAAGGCTGGCATCCCGGAGACGTCGCGAATCCCATCGGCAACTACGACAGCGGAAAAGAATTCTGGAAGCACCCGTGGTGGATCGTGCGCCCCGGCAACTACTATCCGAAAACGGGGATCAATGTGAAAGGAGACCCCTTCCTTTGATCACCACCGTCACAGGCACGCTCGTCTGGTATTTCTCGATCTGCCCGCGGGAAGCGTGGCTGATGGCGCATCAGGTGGAGCCGGAGAGGGAGTTCGACCTCCTCGCGGAGGGACGGCTGAACCAGGAGGCCCACTACGAGCGGTCGGCGAAGGAGCTTAGTTTACCGGGGATGAAGCTCGACCGGGTGCGGCGCGAGGGCGGGAAGCTCGTAGTCTCGGAGGTGAAGAAGTCTTCGAAGTTCCTGCCTTCGGCCCGGATGCAGCTCGGGTATTACCTGTGGCGGCTGAAACGCGAGGGGCTTGAGGCTTCGGGGGAGCTTCTGGTGCCGGAGGAGCGGTTCAGGGAGGTGGTGGAACTCACGGAGGAGATGGGGCGCGAGGTCGAGGAGATGGTGGCGAGGATCGAGGCTTTGATCTCCGCCCCATCCCCGCCTCCGGCGAAGAAGATTCCATTCTGCAAACGCTGCGCCTACGCGGAGTTCTGCTGGTCGTGAAGGGAGAATAGTGACAACGAAGCTGGTGTGTACGGTCGGCACGGGGAACTACAAAGAAACGACCTATCGTTTCGATGGCGCGGCGAAGACGACGAACCTGGCGCCCATAGCGGTTGGATGCTGCGCCGCGCAGCCGAGAGAG
>JBOHBL010000298.1:0-1554 GCA_050698295.1 Rubrobacteraceae bacterium
CTCTTATTCCACCCACTCGCGGCAGTTCATGCATCAGAACAAGTGAGAGATATCGACGCGAGGGAACGATCAACTCGATCAGGATGTCGAACGCACCGGTCGTCAGCGCCAAGTAGCGCACGTCGGACCTCTCGGACAGCTCGTGCGCTACCCTTTCAGCCTCCCCGACTTCGCACTTGATCTGCAACAGCACCCAGTAGCCAAACCCGCAACGTACGGGATCCGCTATCGCAACAATCCTGACCTGCTTCGACTCGATCATCCGCTGCGCCCGCCGCAAAACCGTGGACTCCGAACTGCCTACCACTCTTGAGATCTGCCCCCAACTGGCTCGTCCGTTGATCTGGAGCGCCGCTGCTATCCGCCGATCTAGATCATTCATAGCAGCAGTTTTGCATAATTTATTCGTTTTTACAAAGTTTTTGATTATTTCTTTCGTTTTGGCGTTAGATTTGAGTGATGCTACCGGCAAATATACGAACGCAAAAGGTAAGCAAGGCGCGGTGGATTCAGCAAAATAGCCGATATTACAATGATAAGAGGGGTGGGCATGACGTTCTCATTCGGACTGGCTGAAGAAAAGTTTGAGAAAACCTCCGGACTATGTGCCTTTTCTGCTTCTCCAGTTCGCAAATAGGGTGGTTAAAAGTGCGAGAGACGCGGATATCAGCATGGCCGCCGCGAATGCGAGGGCGTTGTTCGAGACGAAAGGGGCAACCACCGACGGCACGTAAGCGGTTCCGCGAATCCCGAAGAGTCCGACGAGGCTCCCGCCGACCCCCGCGCTCACGATGGCCCCGAAGAAGACGATGCGATCCGCGAACATGAAGGGATAAGCCGCCTCGACGAAGGTTCCGAAACCGACGTTGATCGGGAACCCGGAGGAGGCCATCGCCCTCTCGGCGGTCGTCCGGGGATATATGACGTTCGCGAGCGTTATCCCGGCTGCGACCATCACAAGCCCCGCCATGTCTATCGCCCCGAAGAAGCTGTTCCCGCTCCTTTCCATCTCCAGCAAAACTACCGGAAGTATCGCCGAATGATAGACGCCGCCGATGATGGCGAGCCATATGAGGAGTCCGGCGACGGCTCCGGCGAGGACGCCGTTCACCTCCACCGCCCACTCGATGGCCGTCCGTATCCCATCCCCTGCGGCGAGAGCCACGGGCGCGATGGCGAAGTACACGACAAGCCCTCCGACGAGACCGGAGAGACCACCGGATACGATGTTCGCCGTCGTCGCGGGAAAGCGTCGGGCGAGGGTGAGGACGAGGAGTTGATGGGCGAGGATTCCGGCTATGATCCCCCCTGCTATCCCGCCGAGTATCCCGCCCTCGACGGAGAGGACGCCCGCCACCACGCCCGCTATGACCCCGACCTCGTCGAGGCCGGAGACCTTCCTCGCCGCCACCACCGCGACGACGACCGGGAGGGTGTCAATGAGGAGCGTGAAAACATCCTCCATAAACCCGAGACCGGGGATCTTCCCGATAGCGAGCACGAGCGCCATGGCGATGAAAGCCGGAAGGGAGGAGATCATGATCGAGGGTAGGC
>JBOHBL010000299.1:0-2792 GCA_050698295.1 Rubrobacteraceae bacterium
AGCACTACGTCTGGGCCGACGCGAGGCCGCGGGCCGGGATCGGGACGCTGGAAGTCCGTCCGGCGTGCCAGCAACCCGCCGAACTCTCCTGGGTCCCGTCCGCGTTCAGCCTCGGAGTCGTGGAAGCCGCCGAAGACGCGGAGGCTTTTATAGAAGACTCGCTCGGATCGGACTCGTGGAGCGAACTCATGCGTTACCGGGAGCGCGCGGTGAGGCTCGGAATCTCCGCTCCGGAGCCGGTCGGTGGATTTCTTGAGGGGCTTCTCGACCTGAGTTGGGAAGGACTTCTGAGGCGGGGCCGTGGAGAAGAGGAGTTTCTGAAGCCGGCGCGAGAGATTCTGGAGCTTCGCGAAGGGCCCGCGGATACATCCCGTCGGGCCTTCGAGCGTGGCGGAGTTCGGGCTTTGATCTCGGAGCGCGCGGTAAATTGAGATCCGGCGTCTGGCACTCGCTCCTGGCTTCGGATGGAGTTAAAGTTGTCCCGACCGCTCCTTCGGAGCGTCGTTTCGAGACAGGAGGCGCGCGTGGGATATCTCAAAGATTATGAGGGGATCGGCCGCCCATGAGGCCGGTAGTCGGCATCACGGCGGCGGTCGAAGAGGTCAGCTACGGGCCGTGGCGGGATGTTCCAGCGGCGCTCGTCCCGATGAGCTACGCGCGCTCGGTGCGACACGCCGGAGGGAGGCCGGTGTTGCTCGTCCCGGACGACGCCGAAGACCAGAACAACGCCCTCGACCTCCTCGACGCGCTCATCATCTCCGGCGGAGCCGGCGACCTCGACCCCGCGCTCTACGGTCAGGAGAGACATCCCGAGACCGGCCCGGTGAACCCCGAACGCGACGCCTACGAGCTTGCGCTGGTGAAGGGAGCGATCGAGACGCGTCTCCCCACGCTCGGCGTTTGCCGGGGGATGGAGGTCATAAACGTCGCCTACGGCGGCAGTCTGGAGCAGCATTTGCCGGATGTCGTCGGCCACGAGAAACACCGCGAACGCGGGACGTTCGTGGACCACGACGCGCGCATGGCGGAAGAGTCTCTCGCCGCCCGCGCCACGGGCTCGAAGCTCGAAGTCGTCAAGTCGTGTCACCATCAGGGGATCAAAGAAGTCGGCGCCGGGCTCCTCGCCACCGGATGGGCGACGATGGACGATTCGATCGAAGCCGTCGAAGACCCCGAACTCGAGTTCATGCTCGGGGTATTGTGGCACCCCGAAGAGGACGAGAAGAGCCGCCTGATCCGGACTCTAGTGAAAGAGGTTTAAGTATCTCCAACTTGAATACGAGAGAAGGCGGCTTTTGTCCCTGGGGGCGCGGGCTGCAACCCCGCGCCCCCAGGGTGATCCATACGCATCAAACCCAGCTTGGAGGTGCTTAGCTTTGCTCGAAGTCATCAACCCGGCCAACGAAGAGGTGATCACAGCCCTCGAACCCGCGACCGTCGCCGAAGCAGACGCCGCCGTGTCCCGCGCGAAAGCGGCTTTCCCGAAATGGCGCTCCGTCGAACCCGGCGACCGCGTGAAAATGCTCCGCCGACTCGCCGAAGCGCTGGACACGGAGCGGGAAAGCCTCGCGCGACTCGAATCCAAAAACACCGGAAAGCCCATAAACGACGCCCGATGCGAGATGGGGATGGTCGCCGAGACCTTCCACTACTACGCCGGGATGCCCGAGAGATCGCTCGGAGACACGATCCCCGTCTCAGGCGGCGTGGATTTCACGTTTCGCGAACCGCTCGGGGTCGTCGCCCTCATAGTCCCGTGGAACTTCCCGCTCACCATAGCGAGCTGGAAGATGGCCCCGGCCCTCGCCGCCGGAAACACCGTGGTTCTCAAACCCGCCGAACTGACGCCGCTGACCGCCGTCGAGTTCGAGCGCATAGCCCTCGAAGCCGGAATCCCCGAAGGCGTCGTGAACGTGGTCGCAGGTCCGGGAAGCGAGGTCGGACAACGCCTCGCCGAACACCCCGACGTCGCGAAGGTCGCCTTCACCGGCTCGACGGACGTGGGAAGAAGGGTGATGGAAGCCGCCTCCGGGACCATAAAGCGCGTCACCCTCGAACTCGGCGGCAAGTCGGCCAACGTCGTCTTCGCCGACGCCGACCTGGAGAAAGCCGCCTCCTCCGCGCCGTCAGCCGTCTTCGGCAACGCCGGCCAGGATTGCTGCGCGAGGTCTCGAATACTCGTCGAAAAAAATGTCTTCGACGAGTTCATGTCCCTCTTCGAGAGCGCCGTCAAAAACCTGCGCGTCGGCGACCCGAGTTCTGCCGACGCCGAGATGGGACCGCTCATCTCCGCCGGCCACCGCGAGAAAGTGGCGTCCTTCGTCCCGGACGACGCGCCGGTGGCGATGAGGGGCGGCGCTCCGTCCGGAGCGGGCTTCTGGTTCCCGCCGACGGTGCTGGCTCCGGTGGACAACGACGACCGGGCGGCGAGGGAGGAAATATTCGGTCCCGTCGCCGCCGTCATCCCCTTCGAGGACGAGGCGGAAGCTATCAGGCTTGCCAACGATACGATCTACGGTCTCTCGGGCTCGGTTTGGACTCGGGATGGGGCGAAGGCTCTCCGCGTCGCCCGCGCCATCGAGACCGGCGTGATCTCCATAAACTCGAACACTTCGGTGCGGGTCGCGACGCCTTTCGGCGGGATGAAGCAGTCGGGCGTCGGACGCGAGCTTGGTCCCCGCGCCCTCGACCACTACACCGAAGTCAAGAACGTCTACTTCGCCACGGAGGACTGAATGCCCGGAAGACTCGAAGGAAAAGTAGCGGTCATCACCGGCGCGGCGAGCGGCATT
>JBOHBL010000300.1:0-1817 GCA_050698295.1 Rubrobacteraceae bacterium
AAGGTGGATTCGCGCCGCCAGCAAGAAGCTCTTGGCTCGGTACAGAAAGCTCCCCGGTGGGCGATCGCGTACAAGTTCGAGCCTCTCGCCGGGCGCACGAAGCTCGAGGACATAATCGTCAAGGTCGGGAGGACGGGAGCCGTCACGCCGCAGGCCGTCCTCTCTCCGGTCAACGTCGGCGGCGTGACCATCTCGCGAGCCACGCTCCACAACGAGGATTATGTAAAAGAGAAGGGCATACTCATCGGCGACACGGTGGTCATTGAGAGGGCGGGAGACGTCATTCCGCAAGTCGTCCGGGCCATAGTCGAGGAGCGCGACGGCTCGGAATACGAGTTCGCTATGCCCTCCGAGTGTCCGGTGTGCGGCGAGCCGCTTTCGAGGCCCGAGGGCGAGGCGGTTCTCCGGTGCGTGAACGCGCGGTGTCCGGCGCAGGCGCTGGAGCACATCATCCACTTCGTCTCGAAGAGCGCGATGGACATAGACGGTCTCGGCGAGAAGCTCGCGAAGCGTCTCTTCGACCTCGGACTCATAAAGGACGTGTCGAGCATATACGAACTCGAAGCCGAACAACTTACGCCGCTCGAAGGCTTCGCCGAGAAGAGCGCGGACAACTTGATCCGGGCCATCGAAACGAGCAAGGAGCAGCCCTTCGACCGCGTCCTCTTCGCGCTCGGCATCCGGCACGTCGGAGCGGTGACGGCGGAACTCATCGCGGAAAGTTTCTCCGGCAAAGACCTCCTTCGCGGCGTCGCGGTCGAAGAGATCGCGGAGATAAACGGCATCGGCGAGGTCGTCGCAAAAGCGGTCGCCGAGTACTTCTCCCTCGAAGACAATCGGAAGCTCGTCGAAAAACTCATGGCCCTCGGCCTCGACTTCGGCTCCATCGAGGCCGCCACGAGCGAAGGGCCGCTCACCGAAAAGAAGTTCGTCATCACCGGCACGCTTTCGGAATCGAGGAGCGCGTTCGCGAGCCGCATCGAAGGCGCGGGAGGTTCCGTCACGTCCTCCGTCAGCAAAAACACGGATTACGTCCTCGCCGGGGAAGGGGCCGGATCTAAGCTCGACAAGGCGAACTCGCTCGGTGTCGCCGTACTCGACGAGGCGGCGTTCGAGGAACTCTTTTCCCGATAGTCCCGGCTATATAGCTTCGATACGAACGTCGCCCCCATCCACAAATCGAACCGTGAGTTCATGGCTGTCGAGCAAAGATGTTCCGAGGAGAGGCGTTGTATCGGCGGAGTCCACGGCGACGGCGCGCGGGCGACCGTCCCACAAAACCGTCGCCTCGTGGGTATCGAAAAAGGTTTCGCTTCCATCCCCGAGAATGGCTCGGTCGCGCCTTCGGAACGGGAGGTCGAGATCCGCGACGAGGAACGGAGGCAACGTCAAATTACCATCGAAACCCGTATCCACGACGGCTTCGATCTCCCGCTCCGCTCTCGAATCGCGCACCGTCACGGATACGACGGCCTCTCGCGAAGCGTTCACGTACCCCGTAATCATTCAAATGCCGAATTGAAGATACGGCCCCCAAAACTTCGCGCATAGCGCGACCCCACCCGCCTCATCCAAACCTGCCCGTCGGGGTTCCGGGCGAGAAGGCGGTCGGAGGCGGCCATCTCGTCGGCGTCCACCTCGAAGTCCTCCGTTTCGATGTCTATGAGGACGAACTTCCTCTCGTCCTCACCCTCCACACGAGGACGCACCACCCGCTCGAATATTTCATCCCCGCGCCGGGCGAACTCCTCTTTGCTGTACCGTGGCTCGATGCCCGCCATAATTACTTCCTCCAATGCACTTTTTCACCTCCCCAT
>JBOHBL010000301.1:0-1370 GCA_050698295.1 Rubrobacteraceae bacterium
CCCAGGCCGGGCTTACGCGGGACTCGGTGCTGTTCACGTACTCGGGCGTAAGGCCGCTGCCGTACGCGCCGGAGGGTTCGGAGGGTTCCATCTCCCGGAGCCACGTGGTCTTCGATCACGCGAAGGGGGCTTCCACCGCAGGCGGCAAGCTCCACAAATCCGTCGGCGGGGGCCCGAAGACGGAGGGCCTCCTCTCGATCATCGGCGGCAAACTCACCACCTACCGGAACCTCTCCCGCCAGACGGTGGACAAGGTCTTCGAGAAACTCCGTCTGCCCGCCGTGCCGAGCACGACCCACCGGCTCCCGCTCCCCGGAGGCCAGACCTCCGACTTCGGAGCTTTCCGCGCCGAATTCAAGACAACGAGCGGCCTGACCGACGACCTCTCCGAACGCCTGCTGAAACTCTACGGCGCCCGCGCCCCGGAGGTCGTGGCCCTCGCCGGAGACGACCCATCCCTAAAGATGCCCCTCTCGCCCAACGCGACCGTGGAGACCGCCCTGATCGGAGCAGAAATCATCCACGCCTTCGAGAACGAACTCGCCGAAACCCTCTCCGATGCCCTCCTCCGTCGCGCAATGGTCGGCCTGGGCCCCCGCGTCGGTCTCGACGTCGATGCAGCCGCCGCCAATGTCGCCGCCAAACACCTCGGATGGACCCAGCAAAAAACACAGCGAGAGGTCGAAAACTATCGCGAATATATCCGGCGATACCGCCCAAGAGAAATGGAGAGATCAGGAGGAATAACGCCAGTCGTGGACACATGACCCGAAGCTGATGCAATTTATCAGGAACAAGAACAAGAATTGTTCTTGTTTTAGAACATGAAGACAGCGGGTACAAGCGTTATCGAGAGACGCAAGCGAGACTAACGAGGAGGTTTCATGCAGACGGGAAGTGGATCGCACGACATACTTTCCGAGGAGAATGCGGCGAAGCGCGACGAGGTTATAGAGCTTCTCAAGCGGGCGTACTGGATGGAGATAGAGACGGTGATGAACTACGTCACCAGCTCGATCAACCCTGATGGGGTTCGGGCGCAGGAGATCATCGAGGCGCTTGAGGAGGATGTGCAGGAGGAGCTTTCTCACGCGCAGCAGTTCGCGAGCAGGATCAAGGAGTTGTACGGCGTGGTGCCGGGTTCGATGGACTTCGAGGCTGTCCAGACGAGTCTCCAGCCGCCTGGCGAGCAGACCGACATCGTGCACGTCATCAAGGGCGTCATCGAGGCCGAGACGGGCGCCATCGAGCACTACAACAAGATCATCGAGGCGACCGACGGCGTGGATTGGGTCACCCAGGACATGACCATCGCGATCCTCCACGACGAGCAGGGCCACCGCCGCCTGTTCGAGGGCTTTCTCCGCGAG
>JBOHBL010000302.1:0-2276 GCA_050698295.1 Rubrobacteraceae bacterium
GAGTAGAGACGTAGCATGCTACGTCTCTACTTCACGCGAGGGGCTGGGGGCGGAGTCTCGCGGTTCTGGCGCACTTTGTAGTAGCCGTAGGCGATAAAGGCCGCGGCGGCGATTATCCCGATAAGCCAGGCGATGCCGCCGACCGCGCCGCCGAGCAGGTCGTGGATGATCCTGTCTTCGAGGAACATCTCGACGGCGACGTAGATCAGGATCCCCGACCCGAGGTAGATGAGCCACGGCATCCGGTCCATGAGGGAGGAGAGGATCTGGCTCCCGTAAACTATGAGCGGGATGGTGAGCAGGAGCCCGAAGACGAGCAGCCACAGGTTCCCGCCCGAGACGCCGACGAGAGCGACGACGTTGTCGAGCGACATGATGACGTCGGCGGCGATGATGATTTTTATGGCGTCCCAGACGCCGCTTCCGGCTTTGACGTCGCTGTGGTCCTCTTCCTGAAAGAGGAGCCTCCAGGCGATCCAGACGAGGAGCAACGCGGCCACGGCCTGCAAAAACGGTATGAGGAGCAGGTAGGTGACGATGCCGGCGAAGATGAGCCGCAGGCCCACCGCGCCGAGAGCGCCCCAGAAGATCGCCCGGCGGCGTGTCTGTCCTTCGAGCTGGCGCACGGCGAGCGCGATGACGACGGCATTGTCGCCGGAGAGGATGAGGTCTATCGCCAACACGCCCAGGAAACGGGCTATTAATTCACCGCTGAAGATGTCCATCTAAATAGCCGTCTCCTCGATCAATCTATTCCGATGTCCGCGCTTGCTCGAAAGCGATCGTTCGCGAGCGATCGCATATCTTAGCAGCAATGTCGTTCGTCCGCGCTTATGGGCTCGCGGCGTTCCCGTCGCCGGAGCTTCCGTCGTCGCGCGTGAAGCGCCAGAATCGCGACGATGGGGATCGGGAAGTTCACGCTCGCAGCCGCGTCTCCACCTCCCATCAGAACAAACCTTTCGAGATAAGTTGACCCGAACACGTAAGGTTTACCCATCAAGCCATGTATTACACTCGCCCTCGTGGATAAACTCGAAGACATCCTGAACGCGGTGGCGCGGGGAGGCCTTTCTCCGACCGACGCAGCCGCCGAACTGAAGAAGGGCGAGGTCCGCTACCTCGACGGTTTCGCCGCCCTCGACACCGGACGCGGCTCGCGCAAAGGCGTACCCGAGATCGTCTACGCAGCCGGGAAAACTCCGGAGCAAGTCGTGAAGATTTGCTCCTCGCTGCTCGAAGCCGGAGAACGAGTGCTCGTCAGCGCGGCCTCCGACGAAACGGAAGAGAAGCTGAGGGACGTTCTCGATGACGCGCCCATGAGACGTTTCGGTCGGGCGCTCGTGATCGGGCGCGGAGAGCCGGAGCTTTCGGGGGGACGAATCGCCGCGATCAGCGCCGGCACCTCGGACATCCCGGTTCTTGAAGAAGCAGTCGCGGTAGCGAAGGAAATGGGCGTCGAAGCGAGGAGCTTCCACGACGTGGGCGTCGCCGGCATCCACCGCCTCGCGGCCCCGCTCGAAGAACTAAAAACCTTCGACCCGGACGCCCTCATCGTGGCGGCGGGGATGGAGGGAGCTTTGCCAACGGTTATCTCCGCTCTCGTGGACATCCCCGTCATCGGCCTCCCGACCTCGACCGGATACGGGCTCGGCGGCGACGGGACGGCGGCGATCCTCGGTATGCTCCAGAGCTGCTCTCCGGGCCTCTCGGTCGTCAACGTGGACAACGGCGTCGGCGCGGGCGCGACCGCCGCCCTCATAGCCAACCGCGCCGCGGAGAGCAGAGAGGTCCAATAACGTGCGCCTCTTCGTCGCCATCTTCCCACCGCCGGAAGCGAGGGAAGCTCTGTCAAAGGCGAGGAGCGGCCTGCGCGTCAAAGGCGAAACGAGATGGACGCGCCCGGAGAATATCCACCTCACCCTCAAATTCCTCGGCGAAGTCCCCGAAGAGACGACCAAACGAATAACAGACGCCTTGAAAGAAATAGCAAAGAGGCACGCAACGTTCGATCTCACCCCCTCCGACTTCGGCGGCTTCCCCTCCGAAAGAAAAGCGCGGGTGATATGGGCCGGGATGGACGGAGAAGTGAATCGCCTCCGCGCCCTCGCCAAAGACGTCGAAGACGCGCTCGAAGCCGAGGGATTCGAGCGCGAGAAGCGCGAATTCTCACCACACCTCACCCTCGGAAGAGCGAGAAAGAGACCCGTGTCGCTGGAAGTGAAAAGAGAGGCAATGATCCCCGGCTTCGAAGTGAAAGAGATGCGGCTCGTAAAAAG
>JBOHBL010000303.1:0-3346 GCA_050698295.1 Rubrobacteraceae bacterium
AGTCTATGGAGCCGAGCTCGTCCAAACCGAGCACGCCCGCGTTGTTCACGAGCCAGTCGAGCGAAACCCCGTCGGCCCGCAACCGCTCGGCCATCGCCGCGACGTCCCCATCCGAGGTGACGTCCACATTCGCCTCCACCCGGACGCCCATCGCTTCGAGGTCGGCGCCGTCTTCGAGGCACAACGCGATCACATCGTCCCCGCGCTCGCGCAGTTGCCGGGCTATCTCCCACCCGATTCCGCGGTCGGCCCCGGTCACGAGTACCGTCCCCATTACGCTTCCACCCCATGCATCTCCGAGCCGATGACGCCCCTTTCGCGGAGGCGCCCGATCTCCTCTTCGCCGTAGCCGATCTCCGAGAGGACCTCCTCGTTATGCTCCCCTAAAAGCGGCGCGCCCCGTGGCGGGTCGGGGATGGTGCCGTGCCATTTGGCGGGCGTCCGGGTTTGGCGCAGCCTCCCGGCGGCGGGATGCTCCGTCTCGATGAGGACGTCGCTCGCGAGGACTTGCGGATGCTCGATGACCTCGGCCCTCGTGAGGGCCGGGGCGCATGGCACGTCGTGTTCATGGAAGATTTCGAGCCATTCGTCGCGGGTCTTCGCGAGAAGCTCGGACTGTATCAATTCGAGCCGCTCGTTGACGTTCTCGTCGCGGGCTTCGGGCGTGGCGAAGCGTTCGTCTTCGAGATGTTCGGGTTTCCCGACGGCGAGGCAAAAGGCTTTCCATTCCCTGTCGCTCATCACCGCGACGGTCATATGCTCGTCGGCGGTTTCGTATATGAGGTCTATGAAGCTCGCGGCCTCCGACGGTTGCATCGGCTTGTCCATGAAGGTGTACGCGCCCATGTCGGAGGCCCACAAAAAGCCGAGGACGGTGTCGAGCATGGATATCTCCACGTGCTGTCCTTCCCCCGTCCTCTCGCGGGCGAGGAGGGCCGCCGTCACCGCCTGTGAAGCCGCCACCGCCGACAACTTGTCGGGGAGGACGGTCCGGATGAGGCGCGGTCGAAGCTCGTCGCTTCCAGCCTGGACGGTGGTGAGGCCGGAGAGCGCCTGAACCACGGGATCGTACACCCGCCTTTGCGCATAAGGACCCTCCGGGCCGAAGCCGGTGATGGAAAGATACACGAGTTCCGGGCGGATGGCGCGAAGGTCCTCCCACCCGATCCCGAGCCGATCCACGACTCCGGGCCTGAAATTCTGCACGAGGACGTCGGCCGTCTCCACGAGCCGTTTCAAAACCTCGACCCCGGCGGGGTCTTTGAGATTCAACGTGATCGAACGCTTCGAGCGGTTTATGTTCACGAACATCGAGGAAAGCCCCCCGGATCGGTTCCGCAGCAAACGCGTATAGTCGCCCACACCCGGCATCTCGACCTTTATGACCTCGGCGCCCTGGTCGCCCAAAATATCCGCGGCCCACGGCCCGGAGAGCATCATCGAAAGGTCAACGATCCGAAAACCCGCCAACGGACCCGGCATACGGAAATCCCTTCCCCAGTGTATCTTTTCCGCTTAATATCTTAGCGGCTATAATAATACGGTGCTTAAGTATATGCAAGCGAGCCGGAATTTCGGCGAGAAAGAAAAGCCGACTCGCTCATTTCGTTCGGTGCTCGGCTTTTTCGACGATCTCCATGACGCGTCGGAGGAGGTCTTCGAGTCGGCGGTGTTCGGAAGGGGAGAGGTCTTCGAGCATGGCGCTTTCGTTCGCCATGAGTTCGGCGAGGACGGAGTCTATGAGGGCGCGTCCTTTTTCGGTGAGGCGCACGTTTATCACTCGCCGGTCGCCGCCGCTTATGCTTCTTTCAATGAGGTCGGCGCGTTCGAGGCGGTCGAGCCTTTGTGAGACGCCGCCCGCGCTGATACTCGAGACCTCCCGCAATTGTCCCGCGGTCATGCGGTACGGAGGGCCGGCGCGTCGAAGCTCGGCGAGCACGTCCACGGTCACCGCGTCGGTCCCGAGCCTTCGGAGCTGCGCGTCCCGAATTCGCGTCAGCATCCTCGCCGTCCGCCAGACGCGGCTCGTGATGCCGACCGAGGAGACGTCGATGTCCGGACGCTCTCGGATCCATTGCCGCTGGAGACGGTCTATGGCGTCGGCCCGCGCGCCATCGCCGCGCCGCCTGTCGGGCGATGCCGACCATGCTTCATCGTCGCTGTGTGCCAATCGCCGTCTCCCTCGTCTCGCCGCAAAAGATGATACCCGAAGTTCCATGCCGCAAGCTAGCTCCGCGCAAGCACGAGAAGGTGATCCGACTCCGAATCGAACGGCTCCCCGTCGAAGCCGCCGTATATCGACCCGAATGGGCGGCGCGCGAGGTTCTCGGCGCGGGAGCCTCGCGAAAGCGTCTATACTGAATGTCCTCGTACTTTCGATCCACGAAGCGGAGAGGGTTGCCGGTATGCGCGATTCGAACTCGAACGTCGTCCTTTTGACTGGTGGTCTCGGCGGGGCGCGTCTCGCCCCGTGCCTCCGCGACGCTCTCGGGCCGGGGAGGCTCACGGTCATAGCGAACGTCGGCGATGATCTTTCGTGGCACGGCCTCCGCGTTTGCCCCGACCTCGATTCCGTGACTTATGCTCTGGCCGGGGTGTGGGACTCGGAGCGTGGATGGGGGCTTCGCGAGGAGACGTTCCGGGTGCGGGACGAGATCGTGGCCCTCGGAGCCGCCGTGTGGTTCAACGTGGGGGATAAAGACCTCGCGCATCATCTCCTCCGCGGCGACCGTCTGCGAGAGGGACATAGCCTCACCGACG
This sequence comes from Rubrobacteraceae bacterium, assembly GCA_050698295.1. Classification (GTDB taxonomy): domain Bacteria; phylum Actinomycetota; class Rubrobacteria; order Rubrobacterales; family Rubrobacteraceae; genus JACCWD01. Next base: position 2,761 of record JBOHBL010000303.1, read on the forward strand.
CGACGCGCGAGCTTTCGCGCCGTCTCGGCGTCGAGGATGTGGAAGTCCTTCCGGCGAGCGACGAGCCATGCGAGACCCACATGCTCCTCGAAGACGGGCGGCTCCTCCATTTCCAGGAATGGTACGTCGGCGAGAGGGCGAAGCCGGAGCTTCGGGAGGTTCGGCTCGCGGGCGGGAAGGCGTCGCGGGCGGCCATCGAGGCGATCCGGATGGCGGACGCCGTGATACTCGGGCCGAGCAACCCCGTCACGAGCATCGGCGCGATCCTCGCTCTCGACGGCGTCGAGGAAGCCGTGAAATCCGCGCCGCGCCGCATCTCGGTTTCGCCCGTGGTGGCCGGGGTCGGATCGGAAAACCCCGGCGTCCACCATCATGCGCTCGCCCGGAGGCGGGTTCTCTCCACAATAAAACGAGCCGACGATTCGGGTTCCATCGCCGGACTCCACGCGGGTTTGACGGAAACTTTCCTCCTCGATGAAGCCGACGCGAAGTACGAAAAAGAGGTTCGCCGGGCCGGACTGGAGCCGGTTTTCGCGAACCTCCTCGATGCGAAATCGCTCGCCGGGAAGCTCGATCACATATGCCG
>JBOHBL010000304.1:0-3562 GCA_050698295.1 Rubrobacteraceae bacterium
AGTGGCCGGGGGTGGGCAAGAGCCTCACGCTCCCGTCGCCGAACACGTCCTCGCTCGCGTCGAAGTTCTGGAACGGCCCCGAAGTGTACGAGACGAGTTCCAGGTCGTCATCCGCCGTCTCGAACGACGGGCCGTACAAAACGCCCTCCTCCCGGTCCTCCTTCGCCAGGAAGACCTTCGCGTTCGGCACCGAGCGCAGCCCGCCGGCATGGTCGTCGTGTACGTGGGTCATGAACACGGTTTCGATGTCGCCGAGTTCGTACCCGAGGCGTTCGATTTGCACCTCGAGTTCCTGCTCCACGGGGAGAATGTACTCATCGCGGGCACTCAAGAAGCGCGCGAGGACGCCTTTGTAATAACCGTCGTGGTCGTGGGCTTGATCCCAGCCAACGCCCGTGTCCACGAGCATGAGGCCGTGTTCCGGATGGTCGATCAAATATGCGTAGACGGGGACCGTGATCTCCTCTTTGCTAACGAGCGTCCGCGCGTACCCGGCAAGCCCTTCCCACCCGCTCAAGCCGCCGTAAAACTGGCCGTACGTGACCACCGTGTCGCCGACGTGGAGCGGATACACCTTCACTCGACCATCGTCGTTCGGATTTCGCGCCGGACTCACGGAAGAGATGGCGTGTTGCCGGTCGGCGTCGGCGCGTTCGAGCCTCGCGAGCCGGTGGGTTTCGAGGACGGGGAGCGTGAGCAGGAAGAGGAGAAAGAGCGCGACGGCCGCCGCTCCGAAGAACGTGGCGATGCGCGTCCTCGTGACCGTGCCTCCCGAGAAGCGGTCGAAGACGGATGGCCGCGCGAGGCTGACGATCAGGCCGAGCGACGCGGCGACGAACAGGAGAAGGACGATTTCGTCGAGATCCCGGACGTGGAACGTCGTCTGGAAGTAGAGCAAGGTGAGCAGTACGCCCGCGGGGACGCCGAAGATCCCCGCGACCATCCACCTCGTCACCTCGGCTTTCGCGGACCACGCGAACGCCCTCGGCCACGCGAGTCCGACGAGAAGAAAGAGGGACGAAACGACATACGCCGACGAGAGAACCGTCGCGTCCTCCATGTAGAAACCGACGCCGGTGAGCAACAGAAACAGCAGGTACGCCGCCGCGAACATCGCGAATCCCGCGACCTTCAGTGCCGTCCGGACAACGGCGACCGCTCTCACGACCGGCCCTTTCGGATCTTTTCGTCGCTGTGCGAAGGGCGCCGACGGGCGAGTGCCCGGACCGCTCGACGCAGCCTCCCCTCTTCTCCGGCGCCGTTCGACGCCCATGCGGCGGGGTTCATCCCCCTTGAGGGGTCGCTTCCCAAGCGCGGGAAAAGATCCAGCGCGTTTCGGCGAGTTATACGGCCCAGCGCCTCGTCGCGCCAGTGCGCGGCGACGTTCCGGGCGGTGCGTCCGATCAAGGGCTCCGGCGCGTACGGGTAGTCGCTGCCGAACACGACCCGCTCCGGCCCGGCGACGGCATCGAGCGCCCGCAGCGTCGGCGGTGTCGTGGAGAACGCGGTGTCGTAGTAGAGTCCGCCCAGCGCCTCGCCGACCCGCCGCTCGTTCCGGTCGAGCACGGCGTTCGCGAGCGTTTCGGCCACCGCGCCGCCCACCGGCGCGTCCGCCAGCCGGGTAGTGATGCCCCGCGCCCGGGCCGGCGCCTCGCCCAGCGCGAGCCGCCCGGCGAGATACGGTACGGTGCCCCCGGCGTGCGCGAGCACGAAACGGATGCCCGTGAACCGTTCGAGCGCCGCTTCGCAGCAGCGAGGCGACCGCCCTCGTCGTCTCGAAGACGTAATCGAGCAGGAACGTCGGCAGCTCCGGGGTCGGCGAGCCGGGCGGCGTGGCCGGGTGCAAAAAGACAGCGGCCGAGCGCCGGTCGAGTTCGGCCAGCACCGGGTCGAGGGCGCGGTCGCCGGGGTAGCGCCCGGCGTAGTTGCTGAGGAGCATCACTCCGTCCAGTCGAAGGTCGTCCAGCGCGTACTCGAGTTCGGTCAGCGCGGCGTCCACGTCCGGCAGCGGTAGCGAGGCGAACGCGCCGAAGCGGCGTGGGTGCCGTGCCACCAATCCGGCATAAAACTCGTTTGTCTCCCGCGCGAGTAGTCGGGTTAGCTTCGCGTCCGATCCGGCGGGTCCGGTGTCCGAGAGCGAGACGACCGCAGCGGAGATGTGGTTGCGGTCGCGTACCTCGAGTTCGCGGGCTTCGTCCCAGCGCGGGACCGGGACGCCGCCGACCTCGGTCACTCCGTGGTCGGCGAGGCGCGCTTTGTCTTTCGGTGGGATCACGTGATGGTGGATGTCGATCAGCGGTGATACGGACATATCTTCCTCCTCATCAAAGGTTCAGAATTGTTCCGGGAGATGCGCATCTCCAGGCTGCATCTCACCGGGCGCGCGCGGCCGTCTATTACTGATTGTTCTCTTCACGAGAATCGCCGCCTTCCTTGCGCCGTCTCCGAAAGTAGAGCGCCGCCGCCCCACCACCCATGACAACCACCGTGAGCGCCATCAGCGCCCAGACGTACTGGGGGGCGTTCTGGCCCAGGTAGGCCATCACGAGGGTCTCCGGAAGCACGCCGAGAACCGTGGCCAGCATGAACTGCCGGAACCGCATCCTGGTGAGGCCGGCGGCGTAGGAGAAGGCGTCGAAGGTCATGCCCGGCACGAGCCGGGAGAGAAGCACGGCGTGCGGCCCCCATCGGGCGAACCAGCGGTCGGCTTGCTCCAGTCCCCAGCGGCCCACCAGCGCCTCGACCGGAGCGCGTCCGACGGCGCGCGAGATCCAGAAGCACACCCCGGCGGCGAGCGTCTTTCCCGCCACGCTGAGCATCCAGCCCCAGAAGACCCCGAAGGCGAGACCGTTGGCGAGTTCTATGAGGAAGGTGGGAATGGGGGCGGCCAGCGCCTGCACGATCATCAGAACCAGGGAGGCGACCGGCGCCCACGCGCCGAAGGAGAGGATGTAGTCCCCGAGGCCCTCTATGTCTCCGGTGCCCAGGATGTTCGCCACCCGGCCCACCTCGGCGCGGAACCCGTCGGAGAGCAGGTAGGCGAGGGCGAAAGCCGTCGCGACCGCCATCAACAGCGCGAGTTGCGCCAGCCTGAGAAGCCGGGGGTCCGGTCCGGATGACGGTTCCATCCCCAAGTCCGCGCGGATCGTCTCACCCGGATCACCGATGTCCCGTCCGCGATGCTTCTTTTGTTTGAGTTGCTTCAATCGATGCCCCTTTTTTGTTTCAATTGTTGCAAATGACTCTTGCTTTGCGTGTCCGTGCTACTCGAGCAGTCGTCCGGCGACATCCGGCTCCTCTCCGTAACCGGCGGGACCGGCTCGGGGCGTTCATCTCAGCTTTTTCCATCCGCCTTCCAGCCACCGAACCAACCGCCGAGCCAGCCTGCTCCGAGCGTGAGTAGAGAGGCGCCCACGGCTATTAGGTTCGGAGGCCAGCCTGGGATCAGTCCGGTCGCGGCGACGATGAGGCCGACCAGCAGCCCGTGCAACTTCGCTCCGGTTTTGGCCTTGCGCGCGGCCCAGAGTGCGGCGCCGAACGTCACGGGCACCGTGAGTAAGGG
>JBOHBL010000305.1:0-5264 GCA_050698295.1 Rubrobacteraceae bacterium
GGCGACGCCTCTTCTCAGAGCTCGCGTTTCGTACTCAGCATCACTTTCGCGCTGTTGATGGGCCTCGTTTCGGCGCTCCTGATCATGCTCGCCTACGCGACGAACGTCCTCCAGTCCGGCGGAGTCCTCGACCCGTTGGAGATTATCGGGGCTTCTAATTTCCCGGGCGGCACCCCCCTCCTCGTCGCCTGGGCGATAGCTCGGGATCTGCTGCCCGCCGCCCTGACCGGCCTCTTCCTGGGACCTCTGTGCGGAGGCATGCTCCAGAGGCTCTACGAGCCGGAGGGCCGACCCGCGCAAAAGGAATACGACTGGCGCGGGTAACTCGCTACTGGCGATTGACTGACGAGAGACTCAGGACGAAGTTCCCCGTCGAGGATTCCGAGTAGCCTGAGACCGAGATCCAGTACGTCTCCTGAAACTTTGCCTCGAAGGTGAGCGAGCTTCCGCGATGGTTGCGCGAGGAACAGCCGTCGTCGTTGTCGGCGACTTGTTCCAGATCTCCTTCGTCGTCTCTGGCATAGACGGCGAGGACCGTGTCGAAGCCGCTCTTGCAGATGTCAGCCCGGGTCATGCCGCTCCTCCACGCCGTCCACCTGTACCAGACGGACGCCTCGCCCAGCGAGGAGCCGCTGAGGATGTGATCGGCCTCTCCTTTTTCCCTGGTGGCGAATTCGTTGTTTCCAACGACGGAGGCCGAATCTCCCCTTATGATGATCGCATCCTCGAACGCATCGTTGGCCGGAGGAGTCGTGGCCATCGAATGTTCCGGCCATAAGACCAGACCGGCCAGCAGCAGAGCCGCGACGAACAGGAAGACCCTCCCCCGAAGCGCCGTGGTCTGAAATCCGTTCAAGTTTTCCGTCCCTTTCCGCAAATCGCTTTCAGGGACAGTTTACTGCCAGCCTCGACGCTCGGGCATCGTCCAAATGAGTGATTTTTGGAGAGAAATAGCCCGGGCCGACCGATAGCCTACCGGCTTAAATGATGCTCACGAGCGGTGAGAGCTTGCATTCGGCGAGGGCGTACTCGTCTTCGCTCTTTCGGCGCCTGGCCGACTTCACGAGGTATTCGAGGCAGTTGCTTCGGCAATCCACCTTGCCGCAGGGAACCTCTATCGTGCCGAGGTCCTCGACGATCCTGACCACCGGCTCCCGACCGTCCCCCGGAACCGCGTCCACGCGACGAACGTACTCGCCCTTCTCGAAGCTCTGATGTCCATACCTGTAAACCGTCATGCAAGAATTGTACACGCATTTGATCTGGATCACAGTCTAGCCCCCCTTCTTCGCCTCACCGGATTTCGTTACTGAAAAACCTCGTTGTTGTAATCGTGTTGTTATATAGTTGGCTTAACATTTCTTCATATAGTAGGAGACGAGTCGAAAAAGGAGAGGTCATGTCGAAGAGGTCGTTGGTTCCGGCGGTGATTTTGGCGATAGCGTTGGCGGCGTCTCCGGCGATGGCGCAGGGATTGGAGACGGTCGAGCCGACGCTGGAGGATTGCGCGGCTTTCGTCGAGGAGAACGGGGTGCCGGAGGAGCGGCCGGTCTGGGAGAATCGAGGTTACTCGGGCTGGGACGTTTGCTTGAACATGGCTTACGATGGGGATCTCGAAGGCTATTTCGCCTCCGCCGATGCCAACGCCGACGGAGTTTTGGATGCCTCGGAGCAGGCGGCGTACATGGATTCGGTCATAGGTCCGGTCGGTGATCCGGACCAAACACCCCTCACCCTGGATAAGTGCCTCGCTCTGGTCTCTCAGCACGGCATTCCCGCCGAACGGCCCTTCGTGGACTGGAGCAACCGGGGCTACGGAGAGATCGAAGTCTGCCAGAGCCTCGCCTACGACGGAGACCTCGAAGGCTCCTTCGCCTCCGCCGACGCCAACGCCGACGGACGCCTCGACCGGTCGGAACAAGAAGCCTACGTGGCGTCACTATCCGGCGGCTCTGAGGAAGTCCCCACGGAGACCGCGGACGATGGAGAGTCTACCTCCCAGGCGCAGGATGAAAGCGTGGTCAACGACCAGTATGAGAACACCGGCCTCGAAGAGACCACGCCATCCCCGGTCGAGACCACCACCGCCCCGTCCGAGCCCGTCATCTCCGCGCCGACCACGGAGCCCACGCAAATCGCGGAGGAACCCGCTCAGATAGAACCCGTGGAGCCCGCTCGGGAACAGGGAGTCCTCTCCGCTGTCAACACCGCCGTCCAGAAACTGCTCCCGGAGACCGGAGGAGTGGCGATACTCGGCGTCCTCGGCGGCGCGGCGCTCATCGCCGGCGGCTTCTTCGCCTACCGTTTCTTCCGCTAAGCATCTCCAACTTGAATATGAGAGAAGGTCCTGGGGGTGCGGGCATCCTGCCCGCGTGAGCGGAAGTGCGTATCGCGGGCTGCAACCCCACGCCCCCAGGGGTGATCCATACGCATCAAACTCAGCCTGCAGATATTTAGAAACACCACGCTCGTCCACTCCGGAGCCGATCATTAAAGCGGTTTTCAGGAAGGCTCCGCACCCTCCTGAAAACCGCGCCTTTAGCTCCTGGCTTTACGTCCTTGCTAATCGCTAACGGCTAATAGCTAATCGCTCGATTGGACCGGCTCTCCTTTTTGCAACGCTTTGGTAACAAATTATTGCAACCTTGCTCAAAGCCCTTGTTTACGGACTGTATCGTGTTAACTTTCTGATTTGATAACGATTACATTGGATTTAGACTGACTGAGCGAGAGGAGGTGCGATGACGTTCTCTGGTGTGCTGGAAAACGTGAGAGGGGTTGGTATCGCGAGGCTGCGGCGGCGGCTGGACGAGGGGCTGGAGCGGTTACGAGGCGGAGCGTGGCCGGTGATTCAGACGGCGTTGTCGGTTGGGCTTGCCTGGTATCTGGCCTCGCTCGTTCTCGGGCATGAGCGGCCTGTCATCGCGGCGATTGCGGCTGTTATTTGCGTTGGGGCGTTAGCGGGACAGACGTTGAGGAGGGCGGCGGAGTGGATCCTCGGTGTCGCCGTCGGGTTGAGCGTGGCGGACCTCATCATGTTCGTCATCGGGACCGGCCCGCTTCAGACCGGGGTCATGGTCGGGATCGCGATGGCGGTCGCGCTGGTTATACGGAGCGGCATCATGTTCGTCACCGAGGCGGGCGTATCGGCCATACTCGTCGCCAACCTCGACCCGAGCACGTATGGAGTTTCGCCGGATCGTTTTCTGGAGGCCCTCGTCGGGGGTGGGGCGGCCCTCGTCGTCAGCGCGCTCGTCCCGAGCAACCCGAAGGCGAGGGTCGAGAAAGCCTCGCGGAGGATACTCGAAGCCCTCGCCGTGGTTCAGCGAGACACCGCCGATGCCCTCGAAGAGCGGAACTTCCAACGCTCCGAGTTCGCTCTGGAGGAGGCTCGGAGGCTCGACGAGCGGGTCGCCGCGTTCCGGGAGACGCTCGATGACGGGTTTCAGATCGCCCGCTATTCACCGCCGCGGAGGCGGTATCTCGGGCACCTCGGGTACTATGCGGCGGCTGTCGATCAGCTCGACCTCGCCGTGCGGAACACCCGCGTGTTGTCCCGCGCCGCCGTGGATCTCGCCAGGAAGAGCGAGCCCGTCCCCGAAGAGCTTCCCGCCGCGATCACAGACCTCGCCCGCGCCGTCGAGACCCTCGCCGAGTACCTCGAACGCCCCGAACATCCCCTCGACACGCGCAGGTGCGCGCTGGACGCCGCCCGGAAAGCCACGGGCGTACTCGAAGAGAGGAACGACCTCGAAACCAGCGTCCTCGTCGGGCAGGTCCGCTCGACGGCCTTCGATCTCCTCCGGGCCTCCGGCATGGACCCCGACGAAGCCCGCGAAACCTTCGAGGACGCTGTGAGGCCGAAGCCGGCGGACAAACGGGAGCCCGGAGGCGGAGCCGGTCGTATAAACTGAGCCCCGGCGACTGTCTACGGGGGAGCCGGGTTGAGAATACGCGAGATGACCGACCGCGACCTGCCGGGCGTGCGCGAGGTTGCGAGAGAGACGTGGCCCGCCACATACGCCGGCATAATCCCCGAAGACGTGCAAAAGCAGTTCGTCGAGCGAGTGTACTCCGACGATTTGCTTTCCTGGCGCGGCGAGCGGGGCGTCTTCCTCGTCGCCGAGGATGGAGGTGTGATCGTCGGATTCGCGGATTTCAACAAACCCTTCGAGGACGACCGGGTCGTGAGCCTCGCGGCGATATACATACTTCCCGCGGAGCAGCGACGTGGCATTGGCAGCGAGCTTCTGCGCGAAGGAATTCGGCGTTTCCCGGACGCAAACAAGCTCGTGGTCCGCTTTGAGCGCGGGAACCTCGCGGCCCGACGTTTCTACGAGCGGCATGGTTTCGAGGAGGTGGGGCAGTTCGAAGAAGACTTCCTCGGACACCCCTCGCGCATGGTCGAGATGTCGCTCGAACTCGACGCCTCGTTGTGATAACGTAACTCCTCGTGAGGCGCATGGGCGACATACCGGCATAGGTTCTCCGTAATAGTCTCCCGCGCCGCTTTTCCGCGCGGCGCTTCTCCAAAAGGAGCCTTCCTGTGCCGAAGCGCGTCTTTTCCCCGTTCGAAACATCCGATGAACGATCTCATTTCCGGGCGATAATGCTCGCCTTCTGCGCGATGGGGTTCCACGTCGGGGTGTGGGCCGTGTTGCTTGCGGACCTGGCGGGTTCGCTTTCCTTGAGCCCCGGAGTCCTCGGCGTCGCGCTGACCTGCCAGTCGGCGGCGGGGGTGGTCGCGCTTCTGGCCGGAGGTCGTTTGGCCGACCGGTTCGGACGTCGCCCGTTGCTCGTCGCCGGAGTCGCCGGGACGGGGGTTTATCTCGCGCTGCTCGCGTTCGTCGAGAGCTATGGCGCGCTTCTCGCCGTTCTCGTTTTCTCCGGGGTGGTTGGCCTGTACGACCTCGCCTGCAACGCTTTGGGCGGCGACCACGAGAGGCAGCACGACGTGAAAGCGATGACGCTCTTTCACGCCGGGTTCTCCGGCTCGGCGGCGCTCGGCGCGTTTGGCAGCGGCGTCGCGTTGAGCGCCGGCATCGGGTTCGGGACGGTATACGTGATCTCCGGGGGTGGGATCCTGCTCTTCGCTTTCGCCGCTACCCGGTTGCCGCTGCCCCGGCGCGTCGCGGAGACGGACGGTGAGGAAAGTTCGCGAAGGACCTTCGACCTCCTTCGAGTCCCGGCGGTGCTTGCCTGCGTGGCGATCATCTTCATGTGCTTCTCTACGGACGCCGCGCTCGAAGGGTACACCTCCATTT
>JBOHBL010000306.1:0-1049 GCA_050698295.1 Rubrobacteraceae bacterium
TGCTGGCGCAGGCGGGTGAGGATCGAGAGGAACAATTCACGTTCGTCTCGAAGCTCCTCGAGATGCGAATCCTGCTTGATCAGAAAGTAGCCGCGGATCGCGGCGACATTTCGGGCTGAAGCGACCGCGAGCCGCTGGGCGTCTGTGATGTTTTGCGCGTTCACGGAGATCACCTGGTCTTTGGCCGTGACCACGGTGCGAAGCGCGTAAATCGCAACCGCCCCGATCACGAGCGTGAGCGCGACCGTCACGGCGAATCCAGCGCCGACTTTTTGTCCGAAGGTCCAGTTTCGAGCCATCGATCAATGCTCCTTTGGCGGCTTGTCCGGGCGGGCCCGCCTCGTGATTGCCTCGATCAGAGAGGCGGTGTGGATAAGGGGACGAACACCGTCCGCGGTACGGACAACGCCGCGGACGTGGAGCGATGACGCTCCGCCATTTTCGGTCGAAGAAATGTTTTCAGCCGGCGTCCGCATGTGGGCCTCGAACAGGTCGAACGCGAGGCCAACCAGGTCGGGCGTGCGGACGAGCAAGAGCCAGCGGGGGGCCGATCTGCGCGCATAACCAAGCAGCGTGCGGAGGTCGTAGACGGGGGCCATCGCGCCGCGAAACCCCGCCAGGCCCAGCAGCTCCGGCGTACGGCTCGGAAGGGGGACCACCTTCCGATCAGCGTGCAGGCTCGCGATCTCCGCGAGACGAACCGCGTACGGATCGTCGCCGACTCGGATCGCAAGGAGATTCTCCAGGGTGTCCACTCGCGCTCCTCGGGCCTCCGCAAACGATCGATCGAACGCGCGCCGCAGGGCGGCCGAGGTGCTCTCGAGGCGCTCGAAGCTCATGCCGTGCCTCCCGCTGCCACGAGCTCCGCGCGACAGAGGGCGACCAAGGCCTCCCGGACAAAGCCCCCGCCGAACAGGAGCAGCCGAGAAGCCTCCTCCCGCTGGAGAAGCGAAAGCGCCTGAGCAAGCTCGCGACGGGCCGCCTCCCGATCGCCCGCGCGGCGTGCGAGGAGGCCGAGGTGAAGGCGCGGCATCGCGAAGGTCGGATCC
>JBOHBL010000307.1:0-1301 GCA_050698295.1 Rubrobacteraceae bacterium
GGCCGGGGTCGGTAGGTGCGTAGAAGAGCTCCGAGGCCCAGAAGTGCCGGATCGTCTCGCCGTCGCGGTGGAACACGTTCAGCATCGGCCTCTGGTGCCCTTCCGCGGTCTCGCCGAGGTAGTCGCGGTTGTAGGTGTTGGTGGCCGAGGACAAGAGCCGCAGCCGCCGCCAGCCGCGCTCCTTGGCGAAGGTGAGGATGCGCTGCAGAGGAGACTTCGCAACGACCGCGAAGTTCGCGCGCTGGGTGGCGTGCTCCGCGGCGCCGTCGAGCTGATCTAGGAAAGCGGTGCACGACGGGCACGGGCCCTCCGCGAGCGGCAGGAGCGCCGTTTGACCTCCTTTGGGACCCGGCCGCTCGTTGCCGGAGTAACGGGGGAACATCATGCTGTAGATCACCAGCGAGTCCTTGCCGGGCGCGAACAGCTCCGAGAGCCGCACGTCGGTCGGGGTGCCGTCCGCTCCCGCCCCCTGAAAGACGTAGTCCTCCGGGACCTCTCCACCGGGCGGAAGCTCGCGCCTCGCGGCGGCCACTGCCTCCATCGCGCGGCGCAGCTCGATCTCTTGCTCGAGCAGCCGATCACGCGCCGCCCGGTACTCCGCCGACTCTCCCGGAAACGTGGTACTCATGGTTTCTCCTCTCTTACCGATTCGCTCGTCATGGGTGGCGTCGTCGCGTACGGTGTCAAGTCTTTATCGTTCCTCCTCATACTCAATATCGAAGCGCCAGCGCGTCGGCGTGAAGGACTCGCCATCGGTGGGAAAGCCGAATGCTTTCGTCGGTGAGATCTCGTAGACGTCGTACGGCGGGCCGCCGGATGTGGGAGCGCCGTACTCGGCGTCGAGCTTGTCTCCCGCCACCGTCGTGGGCCACCCGTAGATGGCCTTGAACGCATTTGAGGCGCGGTGAAGGGTCGCCTCGTCGCGCACCCGCCGGGCTTTGCCTTCCACGATCACGTGCATATCCCCCGCGTCGGTGGTGATGACGCAGCGTCCGTCGGCTGCGAGGTTTCGACTCTTTTTGGCTGTCTCCTTCGAGGCGACGTACAGCGCCGATTCCGACCAGACGGCGAACAAAGGCATGACATGCGGATCTCCGTTCGGTTGCACGGTCGCGAGCCAGAACCAACCGCCCTTCGTGAGCCTCTCCTCGAAATCCTCCCATCGGATAGGTCGCGAATTGCCCGCCTCGGTTCCCCTCGCGCGACATCGCCTCGCCCGCGGGTCTTTGGGGCGTCATACGGATCTCTCCAGTTCCTTCATACGGCTCCTTTCGTTCGTGAGATCGTGAACTCGTGAGAAT
>JBOHBL010000308.1:0-2942 GCA_050698295.1 Rubrobacteraceae bacterium
GTCCAACCCTCCGCGTGAAGCTCGTCCCGGAGACGGTCGGCGACCGCCCAGTCGCGCTCTCTGCGAGCGTGTTCTCGCTTCGCGACGCGGCGCAGGACGCCTTCGTCGGGAGACCCGTCGTGACGAACTTTCACACCGTCGAATTCGGACTCTATTTCCTCGGGCGCGGCGGAGAGGTCGAAGCCGAGGATGCCGAGGACTTCTTCCATCGCGTCGGCCAGAGAAGCGTATTTCCCGGCGGAGTCGGGGTTCGAGGCGATGTCGCGTCCCGCGCTTGCGGCGGCCTCGAAGACGGCGGCTATCGCCTCCGGCGTGTTGAAGTCGTCGCGCATCGCCTCATCGAACTTCTCCAGCAACTCCGTCGCGAGCCGCGCCGATTTTTCGGAGGAGATTTTGGAGGCCGAAAGTTGGCGGTGGAGGCGAAGCAACCGTTCGAAAGAACGCCGCTTCTCTTCGAGGATTTCCTCCGAGTAACCTATCTGTCCGCCGTAGTGGCTCTGAAGCAGCCACATCCGGATCGCACTCGCCCCGAACCGCTCGACCGACTCCGGTATGCCCACGACGTTGCCGACGCTCTTCGCCATCTTCTCGTCGGTCATCCTGACCATCCCGTGATGGCACCACGCCCGCACGAACTCATCTTCGGGGTGAGCGCCTTTGCTCTGCGCCAGTTCGTTCTCGTGGTGAGGGAAGCGGATGTCGGTGCCGCCGCCGTGGATGTCCGCGCCGTCCGGCAAATGCTTGCTGACCATCGCCGAGCATTCGATGTGCCAGCCGGGACGCCCCGGCCCCCACGGGCTCTCCCAACTCGGCTCGTCCGGTTTGGACGCTTTCCAGAGCGTGAAGTCGAGCGGGCTCTTTTTGTGGCCCGCCTCCGCCTTTTCCGTCTCGCGCATCTCCGAGGGGCGCTGGTTGGAGAGAGCGCCGTAGTCGGCGTAGCTCTCGACCGAGTAATATACGTCGCCGTTTTGCGCGGCGTAGGCGTGGCCGTTTTCGATGAGGTCTTCGATGAGCGATATCATCTCGGGGATATGCTCGGTGGCTCTCGGCTCCACGTCCGGCATCCCGACGCCGAGCAGTTCGAGACGTTCATGGAACGAGTCCGTGTAACGTTCGACGATCTCCCGCCATGAGACGCCTTCCTCGTTGGCCTTGTTGATGATCTTGTCCTCGATGTCCGTGATGTTCCAGACGAACTTGACCTCGTAGTCCCGGCTGCGGAGGTAGCGAACCGCGACGTCCCAGAACAGGTGAACCCTCGAATTTCCGATGTGGATGTGGTTGTAGACTGTTGGGCCGCAGACATAGATGCCGACCTTCCCGTTCTCCCCGACCTCGACCATCCCGCCGCTCAAAGTGTCCCGCACTCTCACGCTCATATCTCTAGTCTAGCCTCTCTCGCAGCCTCTATCCGACGCTTCGATTCTTCCTGACCGAGAACGGCGAAGAGGTACGCCATCTCCGGACCCCGATCCCGCCCGGTCAACGCGAGCCGCAACGGATGGAGGAGGTCCCGCGTCTTTATGTTCTTCTCCTTCGCCCAGGACCTGAGTTTTTTGACGAACTCCCTCGCTCCTTCGAGGTCGAGGTCTTCGTGTTCTTCGAGCGAAGCCGCCGCGTGAGCGAAGACTTCCAGGCTCGACTCGGGAAGTTCGGAAGCGTACTTCTCCGGATCCACCACGCCCGTGATCGCTCGCAAAATTTCCGGCGCCTCGGAGAATATTTTCATGTCTTCCCGGATAGCCTCGACGGCGACTTTCTCTCTTCCGGCGGGCAGAGGTTCGTCCAGAAATGGAGAGATCCGCTCTTCCAGTTCGTCGAGGTCCAGCGCCCGGACGTGTTCGGCGTTCAGTCCGAGAAGCCGATCCGGGTCGAAAGTGGACGGACTCGCCCCGAGGCGATCCGGATCCCACCCCGAAACAAGCTCCTCCAGCGAACCGAAGAACTCCCTCCCCTCCGGGTGCGACCACCCGAGCAGCGCGAGGTGGTTGACGAGCGCCTCCGGCAAATACCCGATCCGACGAAACTCCGCGATGCTCGCCGCCCCATGTCTTTTCGAGAGCTTCTTCCCGTCCGGCCCGAGGATGACGCCGAGATGCACAAACGCGGGTTCCGCCTCGCCGAGAGCGCGATACAGAAGCGTCTGCCTCGCCGTGTTCGGCAAGTGCTCCTCGCCCCGGATGACGCGCGTGATGTTCATATCCGCGTCATCCACCGCGGCGGCGAAATTGTACGACGGCGTCCCGTCGGACTTGCGGATCACGAAGTCCGGGATTTTGCTGAAAGACACCTCGCCTCGCAAAGCATCCGAAAAACTCCCGCTCCGAGCGGGCGGACGGAAATACGTCGCGACTCGTCCGGCTTCGTCTTTGGCTTCGCAGGTCAATCCTTTTTCGGAAAGAAGATCGAGGGCTCGCCCGTACACCTCTCCGCGTTCGCTCTGACGAAACGGGCCTTCGTCGAAAGACAACCCGAGCCATCGCAGGTCTTCGAGTTGCTTTTCCTCGAACTCCGGGCTGCTGCGAGCGAGGTCGGTGTCCTCGACGCGGAGGATGATCTTTCCGCCATGAAACCGGGCGAAGAGGTAGTTGAAGAGCGCGGTCCTCGCGCCGCCAGGGTGGAGAAGTCCCGTCGGGCTCGGGGCGAAACGAACGCGGACGTTTCTTTCTTCGCTCAGATCCTCTCCTCCGCGGCCGTGCGCTCGTTGCCCGTGTTCACGGTTGAAGCCGGCTCGAAGAGCATGACGTGGGTTTCTTCCTCCGCGACGGGGCGGTGTTCGACCCCGCGCTCCACGACGATGAATTCTCCGCGTTCGATCCACACGTCCCCGTCCCGAAACTCCATGCGTAGCCGACCTTCGAGCACGAGGAACATCTCATCCTCGTCGTCGTGGCGATGCCAGATGAACCCGCCGGAGAGCTTCACGAGCTTGACGTGCTGAC
>JBOHBL010000309.1:0-1101 GCA_050698295.1 Rubrobacteraceae bacterium
CCTCGGTCGGCCGCTCGCGGCGCCGACCGAGGCCCTCGCGTGGCTCGCTTTGGCGGCGGCGCCCGAGACCGGCGCTCTTCCAAAAGGCTTCCGCGCTTCCGTCTCCCAGCGCGGACGGGCGTCTCCCGCGAGTCTCGCGCCGGCTCCGCCGGACGAACTCGGCGGTCCGCCGCCATCCTGTCCGCCCCGATCAACGATCGGAGATTAGTGGGTATGCGTCAGACGTCAACGTCCATCTCTCGCATACCCTCGTCGGGCGGCGCGATGCGCTTTATCGGGATGACGAACTCGGCGAACCTGCGGGAAACGAGGCAATCAGGCGTTTCACCGGGCAAGTCGGATCCCGCGCGCAGTTCGCATACGAGCTGGAGGATCGCTTCTCTCACCTTCCGCCGCGAACCGGTAATGCCGAGAGCCGGGAGTGAGATCCCCGCGACTTTGCGCCGCAGGCTCGCGTCGGCGACTATCAGGCGGCCGCCTCTGTAAACCGGCAAGTCCGTCAGGCAGACCGCGAGATCCCAGCCCTCCTCTTCGACGCGGTCACGGCAGACATCGAGGATCTCGGGCGCGTCCCGCCCGTCGCCGGTCAGAGGGTCGCAGATCATGGAGACTTCCCACCGGACGCGGTCGTCCACGCTCCGCGAAAGCATCTCGGGGAGATCCCCGGCTATTTCCTCCGGGAGCTCCGGAGCGGGGATCAGGCCGAGCGTCGCGACGGTGGGCCGAGACTGGGTGTTCTCAGGCGCGTCCGAACTGTTCGCTCGCGTCTTCTCAGACATGAACGCCTCCTCTTCCGACTTCGCTCAGGGAGTGAGCAAGACCTTTATCGCGCCGTCCTGCTTCTTCTGGAAGATCTCGTATCCGCGCGGCCCTTGTTCAAGCGGCAGCCGATGCGTCGCGAAGCCCTCGACGCCGAGCGGGTCGTCGTCGCCGGTGAGGAGCGGCATGATGTCGTCGGTCCACCTCTTCACGTTCGCCTGCCCCATCCTTAGCTGGATCTGCTTGTCGAGGATCGTGAGCATCGGGTCGGCCATACCGCCATAGACGCCGATGAGCGAGATAGTGCCTCCCCGGCGCACGGTGTCTATCGCCGAGTAGAGG
>JBOHBL010000310.1:0-3900 GCA_050698295.1 Rubrobacteraceae bacterium
GGGCCGGGGGGCCATCTCCTCCACTACCCGATCAACGCCGACGGCGGGGTCGTGAACTTCCTCGCCGTCGTGGATCGGGAGAAGTGGACGGAGGAAGCGTGGAAAACCGAAGCCACGATCGAGGAGGCTCTCGCCGCCTTCGAGGGCTGGCACCCCGCGGTGACGGAGATGGTCGGGGCGGTCGAGGAGGATCCGGCATGGTGGGCGCTCCACGATTATGCGCCGCTCGAAAGCTGGACGGCGGGACGGGTCGTGCTGCTCGGCGATGCCGCGCACGCGATGCTGCCGCATCAAGGCCAGGGAGCGAATCAGGCGATAGAAGACGCCGTCGCGCTGGCCCATCTTCTGGCCGAGGCGCGGCACGGCGATTTGCAGCGGGCGCTTGGACGCTACGAGGCGCTCAGAAAGTCGCGCGCGCGGCGGACGCAGCGGTATTCCCGGTTCGCCGCCGAGGGCCTGCACGTGCCGGACGGACCCGTTGCCGAGCGTCGGAACGCCGCCCTCGCCACGCTCGCCGAGGACATAGCCTGGATCCACGAATACGACGTCGAGGAAGACCTGGCGGCGTCGGGAGCAAACCGCGCAAAGAGCGTCAACAAAACCGGGAGTCCATCATGAGCAAAGTCAATATATCCGAAGCCGTGGACAACAGCCGCTTCATCGGTTCCACCTCGCGCTCGTAACTCTGTGCGCCTTCGTCATCCTCTTCGACGGCTACGACCTCGCCATCTACGGCGCCGCCGTGCCGCTCATGATCGAGGAGTTCGGCATCTCCCCCGCGCGCGCCGGAGCGATGGGCAGCTACGCCCTCGTGGGGATGATGATCGGGGCTATCGTCTTCGGGACTCTGTCGAACCGGTAGGCCGCAAGCCGGTCATCATAGGTTGCGTGGCCCTGTACACCATATTCACCGGGGCCATTTTCTTCGCGGGCGACCTTTGCTCCCGAGGTACATCCCACCGTGGTTTGGGCGAAGTTCGAGGCGCTCGCGGAGGGAGCCAGGCTCGCGTCGGAGCGGTTGTGGTGAAGGCGCTCTCCCGGACGGAAAAATGAGGCTTCGGTTCGAGATACCCGAACAACTCTATTGCGTCCGATTGGAGCCTGTGTTACCAAGCACTATCAGGAAGGAAGCGACTTCGGGAAAGGGAGTGGATCCATGCTCAACGAGCAAACGCAGGTGACCCGTCCGATGACGGGCGACGAGTACATAGAAAGTTTGAGGGATGGGCGGGAGATCTGGATCTACGGCGAGCGCGTCAAGGACGTGACTACCCATCCGGCGTTCCGCAACCCGGTACGCATGATCGCCCGCCTCTACGACTCCCTCCACGATCCGGAGACCAAAGAGGTCCTCACCACCGAGACCGACACGGGCAACGGCGGCTTCACGCACTCCTTCTTCCGCGCCTCTCGCAGCGCCGAGGACCTCGTGAAGGACCGCGACGCGATAGCGACGTGGGCCCGGATGACCTACGGGTGGATGGGCCGCTCCCCGGACTACAAGGCCGCCTTCCTCGCGACGTTGGGGGCCAACTCGGACTACTACGAGCCGTATCAGGAGAACGCCAGGCGCTGGTACAAGGAAGCGCAGGAGAAGTGCCTGTTCTGGAACCACGCCATCGTCAACCCGCCGGTGGACCGCCAGAAACCGCCGGATGAAGTCGGCGACGTGTACATGCACGTCGAGGAGGAGACCGACAACGGCCTCATCGTAAGCGGAGCGAAGGTCGTCGCGACCGGTTCGGCGCTCACCAACTACAACTTCATCGCCCACTACGGCGTGCCCATACAGCACCGCAAAGAGTTCGCGCTCATCTTCACGGTCCCGATGGACGCGCCGGGAGTCAAGCTGATCTGCCGCCCCTCCTACACGATGGCGGCCGAGGTCATGGGGAGTCCGTTCGACTACCCGCTTTCGAGCAGGCTGGACGAGAACGACACCGTTTTCGTCTTCGACAGGGTTCTGGTGCCGTGGGAGAACGTCTTCGTCAACGGCGACATCGAGAAGGTCAACAACTTCCTCCCCGCCTCCGGCTTCGCGGAGCGCTTCACCTTCCAGGCATGCACGAGGTTCGCGGTGAAGCTGGACTTCATCTGCGGCGTCCTCTTGAAAGCCCTCGAAGCGACCGGGACCGTGGGTTTCCGCGGGATACAGGTGCGCTACGGCGAGGTTCTGGCATGGAGAAGCCTGTTCTGGGGGCTCACCGACGCGATGGCCCGCGCCCCCAGAGAGTGGAACGAAGGGACGGTGCTGCCGAACCTCGACTACGGCATGGCCTACCGCGTCTTCGCCACGGAGGCGTACCCGAAGATCAAGGAGATCATCGAAAAGGACGTTGCCAGCGGCCTCATCTACCTCAATTCCAACGCCATAGACTTCAAGACCCCGGAGATCCGCCCTTACCTGGACAAGTACGTCCGGGGCTCCAACGGCTACGAGGCGGTTGACCGGGTCAAGCTCTTGAAGCTCCTGTGGGACTGCGTCGGGAGTGAGTTCGGCGGCCGCCACGAGCTCTACGAGCGCAACTACGCCGGCAACCACGAGGGCATCCGCATGGAGACCATGTGGGCTCAGCAGGCGACGGGCAAGCTCGACGAATACAAGGCCTTCGCCGACCAATGCCTCGCCGAATACGACCTCGACGGCTGGACGGCGCCCGACCTCATCAACGCCGATGACGTGAACATCATCGGGAAGCAATTCAGCTAGTCAGCAAGGGTGGATGGCAGAACCGAAAGGAAATTGCCGGACGTAGTGATAGAGCAACGCCAGAGAGCGCGAAGCCAAAGCGTCCGGCAATCCCTCCTCCGGCGGAAAAGCTGACAAGCTGAAATGCTGAAGTGCCGACCAGCTAAAAACGAAAGGAGCGAAGCGTGACCGAGTACAAGGAGCCGATCCACGACGTGGCGCAACTGGCGCACGTGGAGGTGTTGACCCCGAAGCCCGACGAGACGTTGTGGTTCTTCAAGGACCTCCTCGCGCTGGAGGAGACCGAGCGTGACGGGCAATCGGTCTATTTGCGGGCGTATGAGGACTTCTACCATTCCACGCTCAAGATCACGGAGTCCGACCAGCCGGGCATGGGACACATGGCCTGGCGCTCCGATTCTCCGCAGGCGCTGCAACGCCGGGTTCAGGCGCTGGAGGCTTCCGGGGCGGGGAAGGGTTGGATCGACGGCGACAAAGGCCACGGCCCCGCCTACCAGTTCACCACCCCCGACGGCCACAGGATGGAGATCCTGTGGGAAGTTGACTACGCCGAAATCCCGCAAGAGAAGAAGAGCGCCCTCGTCAACCGCCCCCAGAAACGGCCCCTCAAAGGCGTGCCCGTCCGCAGGTTGGATCACGTGAACCTCCTCGCCTCCGACGTCACCGCGAACAGGAAGTTCATGGAGGAGACTCTGGGCTTCCGCCTGCGCGAGAACATCGTCCTCGACGACGGCACCGAGGCCGGAGCATGGGTCAGCGTGAGCCCGCTGGTGCACGAGGTCGCCATGATGGGCGACCGAACCGGAGCGCGGGGGCGCTTCCACCACGTCTGCTACTGGTACGGCATTCCGCAGCACAACTCCGACATCGCCGAGGTCTTCTCGGAGTACGGCGTCCAGATCGAAGCCGGTCCGGGCAAGCACGGCATCAGCCAGGCGCTGTTCATGTACGTCTTCGAGCCGGGCGGCAACCGGGTCGAGCTCTTCGGGGACGCCGGATATCTCATCTTCGACCCCGCCTGGAAGCCGGTGACGTGGACGGAAGAGAACCTGGAGCAGGGCATCATCTTCTACGGCTCCCCGCTGCCGGCCGAGTTCTTCCTCTACGGCACGCCTCCGGTGGGCGATCAGACCGGCGGCTCCCTCGAAAAGGAAGAGGAAGAGGAGTTGGCGGAAGTCGAGAGCACCCTG
>JBOHBL010000311.1:0-1439 GCA_050698295.1 Rubrobacteraceae bacterium
ATCCTGGTCGGCACGGCCACGACCGCCATCCCGGCAGCGAGAGCCGCCGCGACCCCGGCGGGAGAGTCCTCGATGACGAGGAACTCCTCCGGCGACACTCCGAGCTTTTCGGCCACGAGGAAGTTTATCTCCGGGTCGGGTTTGCCGCGCTCGATCTCGTCCGCCGACGCGATCGCGTCGAAGGCGTCTTCGAGGCCGAGTACGGAGAGCACGCGCTCGACCTGGTGGCGGTAGGACATGGTGGCGCACGCTGTGGGGTAGCCCTCGCGCCGCATCTCCCGCAGCAACTCGATGTTGTGCGGGTAGCGTTGCTTGAGTAGCAGGTCGGTGTCTCGAAGGAGCGCCTCGTAGATGCCGTGCCGGATCCGCACGAGTACCCGCCACGGCTCCTCCCCGAGCTCGGCCATGCGCTTGCGGGCCGCCTCCTCCAACCCGAAGCGCCGCACGAGGGTCGTGGCGACCTCCTGGCGCGAGCGTCCCACGAGGTCGTCGGCGTAGGCTGAGAACACGTCGGCTTCCGACACGTCGGGGCGGAGCTCGGCGGCGGCGCGGGCGTGGGAGAGGGCCTTGAGTTCCTCCGTTTCCACCAACGTGCCGTCCAGATCGAAGAGCACGGCGGAGATCATGCCAAACCCTCCCGATCCACGTCACCAGTCCCGATGGTACGCACGGCGCCTACCCCGTGCCGCCCGGCGCACCGGCGCCCTCGCGCAACGCCTTGGGCGTGTAGCGTTTGATCCACTCGCGGTACTCGGCGACTTCCTGCTTGGCGCGCTCCTCGCTCCAGCCGAGGTGCCTGACCGCGACCTCCGCCGCCGCCTCGTCCACGTCGAGGGCGACGTTGGGACCATATGCCACCATCGTGCGTCGGAGCAGCACGTCGGCGAGCTTCCGCGCCATCTCATGCCGGAAGGCGTACAACACCTCGCACCCCATCAAGCCGGTCTCCACGGCGCGCGAGGAGACGAGCGACTCCCTGAGCGAAGGGTCGTCTCCGGCTTCGGCGAGAACGTCGTAGGCGCGGGCGCCGTAGAGTTTGAGGAGCCTGCGGGAGAGTACGTCGGGGAGGCCGCTCCTCGCCCGGAACTCCCCGGAGAAAGCGTCGAAGTCCGCAGCCTTTCCGCCGGGGAGCGGAACCCTGTCCGTCGCGCTTTACGGGGGTTTCGCGCCGAGTTTCTTGTAGACGACGTTCGTCGTCTGGCGGCCCAGGTTGCGGTACGTGGTGAGCTTTCCTCCGATGATGGAGAGAAGGCCCTCCGCCTTCGGGCTTCCTCCGCCGGAGACCTTGATCCTGCCCCCCGCCACCGACTTGCCCTTCGCGTGATCGAAGACCACGTGGCTCCGGGAGATGGAACCCTCCGAACCCTCCGGCGCGTACGGCAGCGGCCTTACGCCCGAGTACGTGAACAGCACCGAGTCCCGCGTAAGCCCGGCCTGGG
>JBOHBL010000312.1:0-2249 GCA_050698295.1 Rubrobacteraceae bacterium
GGACAACGGGGACGAGCGGTGGGAGGCATGTGGATCCTGCCGACCAGAAACAGCCTTTCGCGAAAGGCGCGCACGGAGCGAAACCTCTCCGAGCGACTGGTCACCGTCACCGACCCGGACGGAGTCGTCTCGGAAGCCTATCGCACCCTTCGCACGAGCCTTCTCTATTCCCTGGTGGACAATCCTCCGAAGGTGATCACGATAACCAGCCCCGGCCCTCGCGAAGGTAAGAGTACGACCTGCTCCAACCTCGCGGTCGTGCTCGCTCAGGCGGGAAAGAACGTTCTGCTCCTTGAGTGCGACTTTCGCAAGCCCGTCGTGCACAGGATCTTCGAGCTCCGCAACCTGCGCGGGATCGTGGATGTACTCGCGGAGGAGCGTGACGCTCAGGAAGTCTGGCACGAGCCAATACAGGGATTAAAGGTGATAACCGCCGGTCCGGTGCCGACCAACCCGGCGGAGCTGCTCGGTTCCGAACGCTTTGCCAGGTTCCTGGATCAAATGCGCCAGGACTTCGATTACGTACTCATAGACGCTCCGCCGGTGCAAACGGTCTCCGACCCGATGATCGTCGCCGCCCAGAGCGACGGCGTCCTCCTCGTTCTGGACGCGCAGAGTACTCGCAAGGTCGCCATCCGGCGGAGCGTGCGCGGCCTGGAGTCCGTCGGCGCCAACGTGCTCGGTACGATCATGAACAACGCCAGAGCCTCCGAGGTCGGATACGGCGGCGGGTACACCTACAGCTACACCCAGGATAAGAAGTAACGACTCCGTTTCTTGGACCGCCGCTCGTTCCAGGATCAGCCCGCCCGGCGTCGTAACGACGCTACCTGTTTCTCCGGCGCTGTCTCCTTCTTGCCCGAGCCGCCCTCTTTCGTTTGTCTTTGGCGACTGGCTTGGAGTCCGGATACCTGTCGCGGAGGTGGGCGGCTTCGTTGGCGTAGGTGTTGCTGTACCTTCCGCCGCCGGTATCCCCTCCCCGCGCCGTGTCGAAGTACTGGTGCGCGGTGTACAGGATGTCTTCGGCGGGGTCGTCTATCCAGGCTTTCGGCAGCTTTTCGTCCGGATCTCCCTTGCCGAAGTATGTCGGCGCGATGATCGTCTTTCCGTCCCCGTTGGCGCGGATGGCGGCGACCGCCATCCGGGTCGCGGCCTGCCAGGCCAAATCTTCGGAGGCGAAGCGACCCTGTGCCACGTCCGGCTCGTTCATGAGGTCGTAGCCGATGACGGCGGGGTCGTTCTTGAAGCGGTCGCTGAGCTGTTTCCACAGGTCGACGAAGTTCTCTATGGACACTCTATCGCCGTTGATGAGGCGCTCGACGGCCTTGCCGTTCTCCTCGAACCAGTAGCCGCCGTAGTTGTGTGCGTCCAGTATCACCTCGAGTCCGGCCCTGCCCGCGGCATCGACAGCGGCTCTGTATCGCTGGAGTTCCACTTCGCTCAGGTTGGTTCCGGGGCCGCCCGGCATGAACCGCTCCCACCGGAAGCCCATGCGTACGACGCGGATGTTCCTCTCGCGGAGGTACTCGAAGCTGTTCCCGCCATCAGGGCCGTCGTTGGCGACGCCCGCGTACCAGTAGTTGTTGGGTCCGCTCTTGCCGAATTCGCCGAGGTTTTTGTTGTGGAAGTCGTGACGTTCTATGGATGAGCCGGTCTCGTCGTTTATTCCGCGCTTGTAGTTGGCGTTGGCAGGGTGGGCCTCGAGTACCGTCGCCTGCGGCTTCGCGACGCTGAGGGCGCGTCTGCCCCTCTCGCCGACCGCGGTATAGATGCTCATGTAGTAGCCGCCGTAGATCTGGCGCTCGTTGATGTCGTGGGCCGTTACCCACAGGTTGGCGTCGTCGGCCCAACCGTACCATTTGTCCGCCAGGGCATTCCACTTTCTTCCGTCTTTGACGCCGTGCCTTGCATCGCTGGGCCAGCCGACTTCTCCCAGGTAACCTCGCACCCTCTCGCGTTTGATCCAGTCGGTGAAGCTCTTGAGCTTTTCGTAGGCGAGGCGCTCCACGGGATCCAAACGCCTCACATCGACGCTTGCGAAAGCATCTCGGCGAGGCATCAGGAAACCTCCGCCGGCCGCCACTCCGACGGCCGCGAGACCTTTCAAGAAATCCCGGCGGCTCAAAGCCCTTCCCCCAAACGAGGCGTCCTCGCGTCCTCTATGCGTTCCCTTCAATGCCGCCCCTTTCGGTAACCGGCTGCCTCGCGGTCGAGGCCCCTGGTTTTGCGTCCCCGTCTCGCGACGGGTT
>JBOHBL010000313.1:0-2811 GCA_050698295.1 Rubrobacteraceae bacterium
GCGACGGTGACGCTCCGGGTCGGGGGTATGATCTGGTTCGTTGACGAGAACGCCACGGCGGCGGGCGACGGGAGACTTTCCTCGCCCTTCGACACGCTCTCGGCTTTCAACGCCGTGAACAACGGGAACGCCAACAACCCGGCCTCGGGCGACAACATCTTCCTCTATGAAAGCTCAACGAACTATGGCGGCGGCGTCACGCTCCTCGCCAACCAGCGGCTCATCGGGCAGGACGCCAGCCAGAGCCTCGCCACGATCACGAGCCTCACCCGCCCGAGCGGGAGCGCGGCCTTCCCGACGATGAGCACCGTGAACTCCACGAAGTCAATCATCACGAACGCCTCCGGCAACGGCATAACGCTCGGCGCGGGGAACACCATCCGCGGCCTCACGGTGGGGAACACGAGCGGCTCGGGCATAAAAGGCACGAACGTGAACGCCGCCACGATGGGCGTGGACGTCGCCGTCTCCGGGACGAACGGCGGGGCGGCTGTGAACATAAGCGGCGGCAATGGGGCGGTCAATTACAATGGTACGATTTCCAATACCTTCGGAGGAGCCGTTTCGGTTATGGGTCGAACCGGCGGTACGATGAATTTCGGTGGCAATATCAACGCCACTGGAGGCGGCCTCAACGTTCAGAACAATACGGGTAGCACGATCTCCTTCAGCGGCGCGAACAAGACCCTCAATACCGGGAACTCCATCCCGGTTATTCTGGCGACCAACACCGGCTCCACGATCAACTTCACGAACGGCAATCTGGACATAGACACCACCACCGGGAGCTTCATTGCCTTGAGCGGGGGAACGCTCAATGTCAGCGGCTCGAACAACACGGTCAACTCGACTGGTTTCACTGCGTTGGACCTAAGCGACATAACCAGCGGCACGAGCGGGATCACCTTTGCCGACATATCCTCAGGAGGCGGTTTTGTGAACGCGAGCATCTCCAACGTCAGCGGCGGAGACGTCGCGTTGAACGGCGGAGCATTGAGCGGCGCGTCGCAGCGGGCGTTCAATGTCTCCGGCGGCAACGCGAACATAACCTACGCCGGCACCATCTCCAATAGCCACCAGGGCATCCGCGTCGCCAACTCGGCGGGTACAGTCACTTTCAGCGGCAACAACAAAACGCTGGACACCGGCAGCACCCCGGCGCTCACGCTCGACAACAACGACGCGGGGACGGTCAGGTTCACGAACGGCGGGCTGGCGATCACCACGACGAGCGCGACCGGCTTCAACGCCATAAACGGCGCGACGGCCATCGAGGTTTCCGGCGCGGGCAATACAATCTCCTCGGGAACCGGAACCGCGCTCAAAGTGGAGAACTCGAACATCGGCTCGAACGGGCTTAATTTCCGAAGCATCTCGGCCAACGGCGCGCCGAACGGCATCGTGCTCGACAACACCGGAACGAGCGGCGGGCTGAGTGTGACGGGGACGACCGGCACGGCCGGCTCCGGAGGGACGATCCGGAACACCGCGGGCGCGGATGGCGCGACTTCCGGTATCGGTGTTTATCTGAACAACACGCGAAACGTCTCGCTCTCGAACATGCAGATTAACGACCACCCGAACTTCGCCGTTCGCGGCAACGGCGTGGCGGGCTTCACGATGGCCGGCTCGGTCGTAAGCGGGACGAACGGGACGAACGTGGCCGTGGACGAAGCCAGCGTCGCCTTCGACGGGCTGACGGGTTCGGCCAGCTTCACGAACACGAGCGTCAGCGGCGGCGTGGAGGACAACTTCCGGGTACTCAACGGAAGCGGCACGCTCGACCGCATCGTCTTCGACAACGTGAACGTCGGCGCCAATGGCGCGTTTGGCAACCACGGCATCACGCTCACGTCGAGCAACAGCGCGGTGATGAAGGCGACGGTCAGAAACAGCACGTTCACCGGCGCGCGCGGCAGCCTCTTCCATATGGACGCCAAGAACACCTCGACGGCCGACCTCGTCTTCACGAACAACACGCTCTCCAACAACCACCCCGACATCGTCCCCGGGGGAGGGGGCGTGACGGTCATCATGGGCGGCACGAACACCGCCAACCCGACCATGACTTACAGCATCACGGACAACACCTTCCGTGACGCGAAGTCGCACGGGCTTTTGGTCAGCAACGCCGGCGGCGTGGGAACCATGAGCGGCGAGATCTCGGGCAACCAGATCGGGGTGGCCGCCACAGCCAACTCCGGCTCCAAAGAGGGTTCGGGGCTGGCGATTCTGACCCTCGGCGGCGGCACCCACACCGCCTCCGTCACGAACAACCAGATCCGCCAGTACAACAACCAGGGCATCCTGCTGCAAGCCGGCGAGAACGACCGGGGCGGGCAGGGCGCTCTCAACGCGACCGTCACCGGCAACACCATCTCCAACCCCGGCAACCTCGGCACGCTGGCGATGAACGGCATCCACCTCAACTCCGGCACCGTGGACGTGCCAATAGACAGTCATCAGGTCTGCACGCAGATCGGCGGCGCCGGGGCGCTCGCCAACACGCTGACCGGCTCCGGGAATTTGGGCGGCACCGACTTCCGCCTGCGCCAGCGGCAGCAGACCACCGTGCGGCTGCCCGGCTACACCGGAGGAGCCACCAACACGTCTGCGGTCGTCTCCTTCGTTCAGGGAAACAACGGCGGGACGCCGAGCGGCAGCGCCACGGTCAACTCGCCACCGGGCGGCGGTTTCGTCGGAGGCGCGAGCTGTCCGCAGCCGTAACGATATTCGGCGGGGCGCGCAAAGCGCGCCCCGCAATCCTAAAGAACAGGAAGCGAACGGACGCTAAAGTGGGCACGTGTCCAC
>JBOHBL010000314.1:0-2856 GCA_050698295.1 Rubrobacteraceae bacterium
ACGCCGACCATGGTCGGAGGCGCGGCGGACCTCGCCGGGTCCACCGGCACCGAGTTCAAGGGCGATGATCTCTTCTCCGAGGCGCGTCCAGGACGCAACGTAGCGTGGGGAGTCCGGGAGCACGCCATGGGAAGCGCCGTAAACAGGATGGCCCTGCACGGGAGCATAGTCAGGCCCTATGGCTCCACCTTCCTGATCTTCAGCGACTACATGCGCCCCGCGATACGCCTCTCGGCCCTCATGAGCCTCCCCGTGGCCTGGGTCTTCACCCACGACTCGGTTGGCCTGGGCGAGGACGGCCCGACCCACCAGCCCGTCGAGCACTACATGGCCCTGCGCGCCATCCCGAACCTCACGATGATACGGCCCGCCGACGCCAACGAGACCGCGATGGCCTGGCGCTCGGCCTTCGAGGCGGAAGGCCCGGTTGCGCTCCTGTTGACGCGGCAGAACGTGCCGGTCCTGGACAGGACGGAGTTGGCCGAGGGCGCCCTCCGCGGAGCCTACGTCCTCGCGGACGCCGGGGGCGCGGAGCCCGAGGCGATCCTGATCGCCACCGGCTCCGAGGTGGCGGTCGCCCTTGAGGCCCGCAAGCTGCTTGCGGAACGAGGCGTCTCGGCGAGGGTGGTGAGCATGCCTTCGTGGGAGATCTTCGACAGCCAGGACGGAGGATACCGCGACCTGGTGCTGCCGCCCTCCGTGAAGGCCCGCGTCTCCGTCGAGGCCGGGGTGGCCCGGGGCTGGCGCGACTACGTCGGCGACTCGGGCGCCTCGGTGAGCATCGAGCGCTTCGGGGCGTCCGCGCCGGGCGAGACGGTCCTCACCCGGCTCGGCATAACCCCCGAGAACGTCGCCAACAAGACGCTGGAGCTTCTCGGGGAGCGCGCCGGGGTGGGCGCGGAGACCGGCACCCCGGCCTTCGAGGAGGGACATTCCTGAACGCGGCGCCGAAGAGCTCTCGCGGGTCGCTAGCTCGTCCACAATGACACTAGAAAATGGAGGTGCGTAGCGCATGGGTTTCTTTTCCCGGCTAGGAGACCGGGTTGTAGGGGGTCCCTCGATACTGGCGGCCGACTTCGCCCACCTGGCGCGGGAGGTTCGAAAGGCCGAGGAAGGCGGAGCGGAACTGGTCCACTTCGACGCCATGGACAACCACTTCGTCCCGAACCTGACGATCGGGCCGCTGGTGGCCGCCTCGCTCGTCCCGGAGACGGACCTCCCGGTGGACGCGCACCTCATGGTCGAAAATCCGGACAACCTCATCCCCATGTTCCTGGAGGCGGGGGTGGAGAGCATCTCGGTCCAGGTCGAAGCGGCAACCCACCTCCAACGCACCCTCGCGATGATCCGGGACGGCGGCGCCGAAGCCGGGGCGGCGCTCAACCCGACCACCCCGCCGGAGTCCATCGAGTGGGCGCTCCCCTATCTGGACTTCGTCCTGGTGATGAGCGTGAACCCGGGCTTCGGAGGCCAGACTTTTATCCCGGAGATGGTGGAGAAGGTGCGGCGGCTGCGGGAGATAGCCCACCTCCCGATAGAGGTGGACGGCGGCATCACGGCGGATACCGCACCCTTGATGGCGAAGGCCGGAGCCCAGGTGCTGATCGCAGGCTCCGCCGTCTACAAGGGCGATCCGGCGACCGAGATGAGCAGGATCATCGAGGCCGGACGCCGCGCCGCCGCAAAGAGCCTCTGAGGTTCAGCGTCGAGCGGGGAGGCGCTGCTCCAGCCAGTCGCACCACTCCTCCACTCCCTGTCCCGCGCGGGCGCTGGCGAGGATGCGCTCTACACCAGGGTTCACGTCGTCGAGGTTGCCGAGGAACTGCTCGAGGTCGAAGTCGAGGTGATCGAGGAGATCCATTTTGTTTATGAGGACGAGGTCGGCGGAGCGGAACATGAGCGGGTACTTGAGAGGTTTTTCTTCTCCCTCGGTGATCGAATAGACCATCACGCGAGCGTCCTCGCCGACCCTGAACTCCGCCGGACACACCAGGTTGCCTACGTTCTCGATGATGAGGATGTCTATGTCTGCGAGGGGAAGCTCCGCGAGGCCGGAGCGGACCATGTTCGCGTCGAGGTGGCATTCGCCGCCGAAGCCGGGGTCGGTGTTCACCTGGACGAGCGGGACGTGGAAGCGGGAAAGCCTATCCGCATCTAAGGTGGTCTGGACGTCGCCTTCTAGGATGCCGAGACGAGGTTTGCCGCGAAGGTGTTCGAGAGTCTTTTCGAGCAACGCGGTCTTTCCCGCTCCGGGAGAGCTCATCATGTTCACGACGAAGTTTCCGGCCTTATCGAAGTTCTCCCGGTTCGCCTGGGCGAGGGCATCGTTGGCGTCGAGGACGCCCTCCATGACGACCTTCTTGACCGCTGTCTTGTGCATTATCCCTCCAGTTCCAGATATTCGACCATGAGCTCTTCTCCGGCGAGGAGTTCAAGATCCGAGCCTCCGCAGGTTCGGCACAGCAGAGGGAAGCTTTCAAGGCGACTCTCCGCTTCGCATCCACGGCACCTTCCGGTGGCCGGGATTTCTTCGAGGTCGAGTTCCGCCCCTTCGACCGGAGTACCTTCGGCCACAAGCTCGAAGCTGAAAGAGAGAGCCGAAGGCACGACCTGGCGCAGATGCCCGATCCTGACATGGACCTTCGTGACCCGGCGTCCGTTCGCCTGGCGTCCGGAAATCCCGACTATGGATTCGGCTATGGCAAGCTCATGCAAGCGCGACGACTCCTCAAAACCGATTTCCCACCACAGCCATCATAGGACATAACCACTACCGGGACAAACTCGAAATACAGGGAGTCGGGAGGCACGCCGCTTCGCTCGGGTCGCTTCGCTCCGGGGAGTGGGGAGTAGGGA
>JBOHBL010000315.1:0-2555 GCA_050698295.1 Rubrobacteraceae bacterium
GGGTGAGCTCGGCGGCCTGGCGGAGCTGGGCGAGGCCGAGCTGATACTCGCGCTCCATCTGCTCGCGGGCCGCGTTGCGCTGGTCGAGGTCGTCGTTGATACCGGGGATCGTCTCCAGCGCGGCGATCACGTCGTCGGCCGGGGCGAACTGGGCTTCCACGTCGATGCCGTGATCGGGGGTGGAGTGGTTGCGATCGGTCATGGCCGTCTCCCTTCGTTCTGTGCCTTCCATTCGCTGATGATCTGGTCGGCGCGGCTGCCGACCGAGTTGTAGAACACGTCGCCCATTGCGACTTTGTCGTTGGCAAACAGGGCCACGACGACTGTGTCGGAGTCTTCGTCGAACCAGCAGATGAGGCGAACTGCGGTCCGAGGGTCGTACGGATGCGAGACTCGCCAGACCTGGTGCTTCCCGCTCTGCCTGACCCGTTTGAGGGTCGCGGTGTCCTCGTTCGGCTTGGCGTCGAGGGCCTTGAGGTAGTTGAGTTCGTCCAATACGTGCTTCGCGACGAGCGCGGAATACGTATCGCCCGACTTGGCTTTCTCGACCAGCGTGGCAGTCCATCGAGCGAACTGCTGCGTGCGGTGAACCTCCACGCCAACCATGATGCACTTGAGTTCTTAAGAAGGCAAGTGCATATCGATCCTGGGCGCCAGCCAACTGGCTCTGGCCGCGAGCCACGGGACGGGCGGTGGATGAAGAGGCTGCCTGATGTGGAGGGTGAGCTACCACGTTCCCTCAGGTAGCCTCCAGCGTGGAGGGGTTCGAGAATTGTCGATTGTGACGACGAAGTGCTCAAGGAGACGGACTCGGACGCTGCCACGAAGTCGAGCTTCCTCCAAGGGAGTGCGGTCCTTCTGTGCCGCGATTCGGTTCACCTCTTCGTCTGAAAGTTCGCTGACGCCGACGATGACTCGTCCTCGCTGAAGCTGGACGTCCCCGGACACTTCCGCCGTCGGAGTGAGGACGTGAACGGTCGGCAGACCGGAGGGCGAGAGGACCGTGATATACGGGAGGCGGTCGTCATAAACGCGCACCACCCGTGACCGTACCGTGAGTCCTGCCCCCTTGTCGGAAGGAAGGTCCAGCGGTTGCCTGGTCAGGAGTGAGTGCGCCTGATAGCTGTTGGTAACGACCACGGCGGGCAAGGACAAGTCGGAGACGGCCGACTCAACCGTTGCCGCCAGATTCTCGATGGCAATCTCATCAACGTCAATCAAGTCGCCGACTGCGATATCGAGGATCCGATCCTCCTCGCCGCGCCCTAGGCTCCTGACGAGTTCCTCGGCCAAGCGTTCGGGTTCGGCGAACACGCGGGTTTCCGCGAAGTACCAACGTGGCAGCAGGCTGTCGAGCCCAAAGTTCGCGCCGGGAGATTCCACCGGTGATGGAGGCTCGGTTCGCAGCGCGGCAGCAAGCGACTCAGCCCGTTCGTAGGCGAGCTTCTCGTCTACAGCGTTCTGGAAGGAGGTGACGCGGTCGGGGTCCAACGGAAGGTGTGCATACGACTGCTCTTCGGTGAGGTCATTTGCCCGGATGACCGAGGTCAGGTGCTCCTTCAGGCGCGTGAGGCTATCCGCGGTGATCTGAACCGCTGCGAGGGCTTTGGAGAACCCGCCATTCTCGACTGACTCGATCACCGAAAGAAGACGTCGAGCGAGGGATACGTCGTCATCGTTGGTTGTTTCGAGTTGCTCGAACTGCAGATGGAATCCGCCAACGAGGATCAATGCGAGCGAGATGTACGAACCGATCTGGATTACGCCGCCGGTCATCGGGCCGCGTCCACGTATCTCCCACCAGTGGACGCCGAGCTCGTTCTCTAGCGCGTCAGCGGCGCGAAGGATCGGGTAGAACGCACTCGTGCGTTGGAAGGCAGACGAGATTTCGCGCAGGACGATATTGAAGTTCGCGGGCTGATCGTCGTGATCGAACCTATAGAGGATCCATGCGTAGATCATGAGGAGACCCGCGTCTGCGACGGGTGTGTCGTGGTCGGTCGGACCCTTACTTCCGTGTAGGAAGTACTCGACGGAGATCTTGGCGAGTTCTGCGTCGCGTGATTCGATGGATTGCTTGATGACACGAAGGAACGTCCGGGTGTAGACCACCTCGATCCAGTACTCCGCATCGGGGTTCTTCCCAGGTCGGACCCTGCGGATCATTCCGAACTCCGATAGCTGGAGGAGGAACGCGTCTTGGCGAGACGCTGCGTCGTGATCTGGCGAGGCTAGTTCTTGGTGCCATGCCGTCTCGTAGAGACCTAGCACGCTCCCGAGCGCATTGAGGACCCCGCGATCTGCGCAAGCATCGGCGACCGTCTTAATCCATGAGAGCGTGTCAATCCAGAGGGCGTGCGACGGACTTGCGCTGACGCTGTCCATGATCCCGTAGAGGTCCCGAACCAAGCGCTCCCACTCTCGGCTCAGCGGCAGGGAGGTGGGAGACTCGGTTGGTGCCTGAAGTCGGAGTTGCTCATCGAGGTATCTCTCGATGAGGCGCTTGTAGACGGCGAGGCCGTCCTCGACGACACCAATCTCGCGGCGCTCGATGG
>JBOHBL010000316.1:0-3744 GCA_050698295.1 Rubrobacteraceae bacterium
GAATAATACCAATCCCGGTAAAAGCGTCTTGCGTCTGGGGCGCGCCTCCCTTCTCTGGCGCATGGGGCGACCTTACCGGGAATCAGAGAGCGATCAAACGGACTTGGCATGAGTGTCGGCAATCACCGATCAGGAAGCGGCAGGGGGAATCGAAGACGGCTTATCCTCCCGTACTCCTCGATAAAATCAAGGATAGAACTCTTCGAGAAGCGAACCGGTCGTCTCCTCCACTATCGTTATTTGCTCTTTCGTCAGGTCCTCGCGCCAGCCCCCAGGGCTGGCCTTGCGGTAGAACTTGCCCTCGCCCTTCCTCTCCCCTTCCTCTCTCATAGGAAGGGCTCACCCTGGATCCCTTCACCTCGAACCGAAGTTCCGGACAAGCCTGCTCCTCCGGATCGGATACACCTCTCTTTCCAGACGAGTAGGATGCGATCCTCGTTCGGCTTGGTTTGCATTGTGGAGGTACAATGGCGGTTATGGATATGAAGCTCACATTGCCGGATGAGGTGCTGGAGGCGCTGGGACCGAAGCCCGAGCGCGAGGTACTCGAGGGCGTCTTGCTGCTCCTGGTTAGCGAAGGGAAGATGAGCGTGGCGCGCGCCGGGGAGATCCTGGGCCTCAAGGGCAGGATCTCGGCGATACGCTGGTACACGGGACATGGTCTCCCCTACCCCGACCTCTCAGAAGAGGACTTCGCCGACGACCTCAAGTACGCTTCTTCTTGAGGAGTTCTTCCTCGCCTTCTTCAGAGAAGCAACCGGCCGTCTTCGACGCAAGCCCCCTCGTATTTTTCGACGTACTCGGCTACGCCGGCGGGTTGCCGGAACTCCATCGGGTCCTCGTGCCACCGGCCGTAGTCGAGGAGCTGGCCGCGCTGCCTGGAGAGCCCGGTAGTGGGCTGCCGACGGAGGAATGGTTCGAACGTTGGGCGCCCGGGATCGAAACGCTGCGGAGGGTCGAAGGCGAATTGACCGAGGGGAAGGGAGAGAAGGAAGCCATCGCGGTTGCGCTCGATCTCTCCGCCCTGGTTGTGCTCGACGATAAGCACGCGCGGAATTATGCTCGACGGGTGGGTGTGCGGCTGACCGGCACTTTGGGCGTGCTTCTCAGGCTGCATCGCCTGGGGCTTGCTTCACGAGGACTCGAAGAGGACCTGCAACTTCTCGAAGAGGCGGACATGAGGATCACGCCGGAGCTGCGCCGGATGGTGCTCGATGCTGGAACCAGAGAGCAAAGAGACCGTTAAATCCGCCCTGACAGTTACCTTCTTTAGCGAGAACAGTCCCCATAGCCGGGACGGCGCGCCGGACGCTTTTGGCGTGTTTGATCCGGATACAGGTACCGGCACATCGCCGCGGGTGACGCCCGCCTTGAGGCTCAGAAACGCCTTGACGCCTCTTGCTATCTCCAGAACCGTCCGGTTCCTGAATACAGGCATTCCGCACTCCTTCTACCGCGGATCAGGCTACCCCGAAGCGCCGCGCTCAGGATAGAACTCTTCGAGACGCGAACCGGTCGCCTTCTCCACTATCATTATTTGCTCGGGCGTCAGGTCCTCGCGCCAGCCTCCTGGGCTGGCCTTGCGATAGAACTTGCCCTCGCCTTTTTGGTCTTCGGGAATGTTCTCCCAGGAGTGCTTCTCCACCGCCCGCGACAACTCCTCACGGTCCACGGGTATCCCGATCTCCTCGTAGAGACGCTTCATGGCCCCGAGCGTGTCGGCCCTCAAATCTTCGTAGCGGACGAGCGTTTTGGGTCCTTTGTGGGCGTCGTAGGCTTTCTTGGCGTTGCCCACGCTTTGCAGGTAGGACTTCGCCAGACTTTTGGCGTAGGCGTTCATCTCCTTTTCGGAGACGACCTCTTGAGAGCGGTTCGTCCACCGGCGGCCCTGTTTCCTCCTCCTTTCGTAGAGCCAGCTCCCCGCCTTGCGGGCGTCCATGCTGGAGGCGACCACGTCGCGCGGGTCTCTTGTGAGGAGGATCATGCGGCTCTCGGGGAGCGCCTCCATGACGAGCGGCGCGCCGATCGAGCCGTTGGGCTCTTTTATGACGAGGTGGCCGCCCCCGACCACCTCCGGGAACCTGGCGGCGGCACCTCCCAGGATCAGGGACCTGACGGGCTCGCGCCAGGTTTCTTTGTAGTGATTACCCAGGATGAAGTTCTTGCTCGCTTTGTCGGCGCGGTGCGCGGCCCGGTCGTAGTAGAAGTAACCGAGAAGCGCCCCCACCAGCGGCTCGTTCCAGCGAGCGTGGTCGGGCATCTCGTCCATCATGTCGCCGAGCCAGGTGGTGCCGCTCCTGGCGGTCGCGAAGATCCAGATTACATCCTCCGGCTCGATGCCGTAACCGCCGCCTCTCTTCTGGGCCAGCTCCGCCCGCAGGCGGGCGATCTCCTCGTCTTTCCTGTCCAGGATTCGCCTTCTCTCCGCCAGCCTCCGGCGAAGCAGCCCGAGGCTCTTCCGAGGCTCCTTGAGACAACCGATCAGAGACCCCGACGCGCCGGGGGCAAGAAGCGCCTTTATCTTTGGAGTCGGCATGCCTACCTCGCGACTTCGGCTTCGGGATAGAGTTCTTCGAGCAGCGGAGCGGTCGCCTTCTCCACTATCATTATTTGCTCGGGCGTCAGATCCTCTTGCCAGCCTCCTGGGCTGGCCTTGCGATAGAACTTGCCCTCGCCTTTTTGGTCTTCGGGAATGTTCTCCCAGGAGTGCTTCTCCACCGCCCGCGACAACTCCTCACGGTCCACGGGTACTCCCAGTTCCGAGTAGGCGCGGCTCAGGGTCGCCAAAGTGTCGGCTCTGAGGTCTTCGTATTTGATGATTGTCTTGGGTCCTTTGTGCGCGTCGTAGGCTTTCTTGGCTCCGCCGACGTTGGTCCGGTACCTTTTGGCGTAATTCCTGACCTTCTCCGAATCCTCGGTTCGTCCGGCGTCTCTGTTGCCGTCTTTGGTCCTCCGGCGCTCGTATTGCCAGCCGCCTTTTCTGGAGGCGTTCAGCCAGGAGGCGGCCACGTCTCTGGGGTCCCGGATCAGGAGTATCATGCGGCTTTCGGGCATCGCCTCCATGAGCATCGGCGCGCCCTCGGAGCCGGCGGGTTCCTTTATGACGAGATGTCCGTCCCGGTCGAGCCCCGGGTACCTCGCCTCCACGGCTTCGAGGACGAAGGACTTTATGGACTTCAGCCAGACCTTCTTATACTGGGACGCGAAGATGAAGCTCTTGCCGGCGCGCTTCTCGATCTGCATCCGCTCGGGGTTGAAGAGTTCCCCGACACGGGGCTCGAACCAGACGTGGTGGCCTTCCACCTCGCCCATCATCGCCGCGAGCCACGTGCTTCCGGTCCTGCCGGCCCCGAAGACCCAGATGAAGTTTCCGGGGTTCGCCGCGGCGGGCTTCGGGACTTCGCCGCGGGTTACGCCCGCCTCGATGTTCAAAAACGCCTTGATGCTCCGCGTCAACTCGAAAGCCGTGCGGTTCCTGAATACCGGCAATCCGGATACCTCCCGCAAGAACTCCAATTCGCAACGCGCAATATACTCTCACACAAACCCGGATTCTATCCAAAGCGGCTTTCCCCGGTGTTGGTCGGCCCGGCGCCTCTGCTGTAAACTTGGGTGATCCTGTTTCGCTGGAGGGTTACACTATCCCGATGATGACTTCGACAAGGTACGGCCATGTCCGCTGACGCCGCCGGAAGGAAGGCGGCCAAAAGCGGCTTTTTCGGTTCGCTGTCCACGCTCTACCAC
>JBOHBL010000317.1:0-1319 GCA_050698295.1 Rubrobacteraceae bacterium
CCACGAGCCGAGGGACCTGGGCGCGGCGGAGCAGGGTCTTCTCAGAGATTCCCGTCTCGATGATGTCGGCGAGGCGGGCGTCGATCTTATGGAAGCGGTTGTCGAAGCCTGACCAGATCCGTGCCCCCTGGTCAGGTTGCTCGGACGCTGTGACCTTCGGGAGCGCATCGACTCTGATGCGGACGTTCCCAGCCTCCTCGGCGGCGTGAGCGCCGTCGCCAACCCGACCGGACACATTGCGCAGTTCGTTGAAGACGAGCCCGTACGTCTTGGCCCGGCGTCTCCATCGAGTGGCCAGGGCGGAGGAGGGAACGCGTTCGGCTAGGACGGTGCTGAGCACTCGTTGGGACTCGACGACCTTCTTGAGGTTCAGCGGGCTGGGCACTGCGTTGAGGCGTACGAGCAGATTGTGCTCGGCCTGGAGAATCCCCAGCAGACCCGGCTCGGCAGGGCCGCGGACAAGGCGGGCGGGCGGTCGCCAGCCGCGTACGTCGATGCTGTAGTCGGGCGGATCGAGGCTTGCTTCGAGCGCAGTGGCCATGGTGGCCCAGGCGAGACGTCCTGGCTTCGGCATGTGCTCCCAACCGGGCGTGGCCCTGTATCGCCGGTCGAGCATCAGGACCGCTTGGGTGACTGCGGCGGCGTCCTTGAGCAGGGTCTGGCCCTGCTGGATGGACAGCGACCCAGACTCGAGGCCCGCGTAGAAGTCGTGTTCGCCGAGTGTCGCGCCCTTCGCGACCTGGCGCCAGGACTCGACGAGCGCGAGATCTTGAGGATTGCTGAGCTCCTGGAGGGTGGGCGGTCCGGCTGTGGAGGCTTTGATGGCGCGACGGAGCTCGGTCCGGAATCTGTCGTAGGGCTTCCTGACCTGGCCACTTCGGTCGTGGGTGAGGAACGGATCGTCGGCTTCGGGGTCACCGGCGACCGCGGCTTGGAGGCACCAGGTGAGCACGGCGTGCCGATAGCGGCGGATCTGCTCCCCGGCCGCCTCGCGTTCGGCGAAGGTCGTCTCCTCGGACAGTGCTGGTGCGCCGTTTCCGCCGAGGCGGTGCTGGAGTCGCTGCTGGTAGAGCAACCTGGTCAGGCTGCCCCGGATGGCGGCGCCGCTTTCGTCGTACGTCATGACCACTGCCTGCGCGGATCCGGCGGTTCGGCGGACCGATCGTGCTCGTGAGCGTCGTCGATCATCGCGAGCACGAGTTCAACGTGGAGTGGATCGAGGCCGTAGAGGACGAGGTCGAAGAGCGACTTCTCGATCAACTCTTGGAGTAGAGCCGGCTCGATGGTGGGAAGTCCGTCGAGGGCGGGTACTCGGTCTC
>JBOHBL010000318.1:0-6066 GCA_050698295.1 Rubrobacteraceae bacterium
TGCCCGCTCCGGTCACGATGGCCGCCCGTAGCTCCGGGTCGTCACGGAACCCCTGAAACGCTTCAGCGAGCCTCCGGCTTGTCGCGGCGTCTATGGCGTTCGCCTTGGGGCGGTCGAGGGTGACTTCGAGCACCGCTCCGCGGCGCTCGGTTCGTACAGGCTTCGTCGTCATCCGGCCTCCATTCTTTGTCAGCGTCTGATGCCTATCGAGCGTCCGGCTTGATCGGGCGCCGGAAGGTCCGCGTGCCGTTCCCGGACGCTCTCTATCCGAGCGAGAATTTCGGGGGCAAACGGAGCGGATCGTGGTCCGCTCATATCCACGCACATGAGGAGCGCCTCTCCGGTGGCGAGGAGTTCTCCCCGCCCTGCGTGGCGCATCGTGTGGAAGACGCGCAGGCGTTTGTGGTCCATATCCAGAAGCTGAGTCGTCACGCTTAAGTGCTCGCCTTCTTTTGCCTCCCGTAGATACGTGATGTGACTCTCCAGCGTGTAGACCGAGGTCTTTGTGCGCTCGCGGTAAGATGCGTCCATGCCGATGAAGTCCAGCAGCGCGTCGGTGGCGTATCCGAAGACAAGCGCGTAGAAAGCCTCGCTCATGTGGCCGTTGTAGTCCACCCACGCAGGGGAAACCTCCGTCTCGTACAGCCGCAGGGGGGCTTCGATCCGGTCTTCCTCAGCTTTTCTCATTGCTCGCCTCGCTGCCGTCGGAGCCGTCGTCCTCGGGCCAGTATTCTCTCACCAACTCCAAAAGCCGCACCAAAAACTCGTCGCGGCGGCGCCCCAGCTCCGCGACGGAGCGTCCGGCGGCCTGTTCCTTCGTGCCCTCTACCATGCGCCGGATCAGGCCGTCGGTGAGCTCCGGGGCCTCCAGCTTCGTCCAGGGGAGCTTGAGAGCCGGTCCGAACTGACGGAGCATGTGCTCCATGCCGCTCTCGCCGCCTGCCACATGAAAGGTGAGGTTCACACCCATTAGCGCCCACCGCAACCCCGGTCCGTAGATTATGGCGTCGTCAAGCTCCTCGGTGGTGGCGACTCCTTCGGCGACCAGGTGCAGGTTCTCGCGCCATAGCGCTTCCTGCAGACGATCCGAGAGGTAACCTTCGATCTCCTTCCTCACGCGCAACGGCTTCATCCCGACCGACCGGTAAAAGTCCATCGCCCTCTCTATGGTCTCCGGCGCGGTTCGCTCTCCACCGACGACCTCGACCAGAGGCAGCAGGTACACCGGGTTGAAAGGATGTCCTATGACGACCCGTTCGGGGTGGCGGCAATCCGCCTGGATCCTCGTGGGCAAGAGTCCCGAGGAACTGGAGGCGATGATGGTCTGCGGTAGTGTGGCGGCGTCGATCCGGGTCAGTAGCTCCCTCTTCAAGTCCTCGCGTTCGGGGGCGCTCTCCTGCACGAAGTCCGCGCCGGATAGAGCTTCTTCGAGGTCGGAGACGAACTCCAGCCGCTTCCGGCTCGCGCCGGAGGCGAGGCCGACCCGTTCCAGAGCGGGCCATGCATTGTCCACGCCCGCCCTCAGCCTCTCTTCAGCGCCCGGCGCGGGGTCGGTGGCGATCACGTCCAGCCCATTTGCGAGAAGCCGCGCCGCCCAGCCGTAGCCGATCACGCCCGTTCCGACGAGACAGACGCGGCGTATGTCTTCTCCCATGCTCAGACGCGGGCCTTCAGCCCGAGCTTGAGGCGCGCTTCTTCGGGAGAGATCACCTTCGCGCCGAGGCTCTGGACAATATTCGCGGCCTTCTCGACGAGTTGGGCGTTGGTGGCGTGGACGCCTTTTTCGAGGAAGAGGTTGTCTTCGAGGCCGACGCGCACGTGTCCGCCCAGGATCACCGACTGCGCCGCCATCGGCATCTGCGTCCGCCCGACGCCGAACGCCGCCCACTGAGATCCCTCGGGAAGCATGTCGCGCATCGCGAGCATCGTCTCGGTGTTCGCCTCCGCCCCCCACGGGACGCCCAGACAAAGTTGAAAGAACGGCGGCTCGTCTATGAGTCCTTCCTGGATAAGCTGCTTTGCCAGCCATATGTGGCCGAGATCAAAAGCTTCGATCTCAGGCTTGACGCCGCTCTCTTGGATCAGCTTCGCCTGACGCCGCAGCCAGTCTGCCGGACTGATGTACACAGCATCTCCGAAGTTGAGCGAGCCGCAGTCGAGCGTGCAGATCTCCGGCAGTAGCTCCCCGACGGGTTCGTGCCGCTCCTCGGGCGTTTGTATGTCGGTGCCCGGACCGCCGGTGGTGGGGTCCTCTTCGCCCGGAACGAAGTCGCCTCCGCCACCCGCCGTGATGTTGATGATCACGTCCGTGTCCGATTCGCGGATGCGCTCGACGACCTCGCGGAAGAGGGCGGTGTCGTGGCTGACTCCGCCGGTCTTCGGGTCTCGGACGTGGACGTGGGCGATGGCCGCGCCGGCCTTCGCCGCTTCGATGGCGGAGTCGGCTATCTCTTCGGGAGTCACCGGGATGGCGGGGTGTTTGTCCGTGGTATCTCCGGCTCCGGTTATGGCGCAGGTGATGATGACTTCGGTGTTCATGTCGTCTCTCTTTCTTCGGCGCGACCCGCTCTCACTACGGCAGACGGTTCGGCGTGGGACGCGGCTCCGTCAGCTTCCGCGGTCTGCGTTAGTTCCGGGCGGTCCTCCTTGAGCCATTTTCGGAACGAGAACATGAGCACGATGAGGACGAACACGAGTGGGAAGGCGGTTATGATCGAGAGCGTCTGGAGGGGTTCCAGGCCGCCCGCGTACATCATGGCGACCGCCACTCCCGCCAGGGCTATCGCCCAGAATACCCGGTGCCACCGGGCCGGTTCCTGGTCCTCGCGCAGCTCGTCCGAGGCGACGGCGGCCATCGTGTAGGCTGAGGAGTCGAGGGTGGTGGCGAGGAAGATCATGAGCAGCGCCAGGAACGCCACCAGCGCGAGAGCGCCCAGCGGCAGGCCCAACAGCGTGGCCGCGATCGCGGCGGGTCCGCCGTCTTCGTTCAGGATGCCGGTCACGGGCACCACGTCGTTGAGCTGGAAGAAGAGGCCGGTGTTGCCGAGGAGGGCGAAGGCCACCCAGCAACCCATGCTCCCGGCGATGAGCATGGCGAGGATCAACTCCCGCATCGTCCTCCCGCGGGAGATTCTGGCCGTGAACAGACCCATGAAGGGAGCGTAGGCGATCCACCACCCCCAGTAGAAGACCGTCCAGGTTTCCGTGAACCCGGAGCCGCCCATCGGGTCCATGTAGAAGCTCATCTGGATGAAGTTCTGGAGCAGAATGCCGACGCTGTTGGTGAACGTGTCGAGGATGAAGATGGTCGGACCGGCGATGAGGATGAAGATGCCCAATCCCAGGGCGAGGAAGACGTTTATGTTCGCCAGCACCTTGAGCCCCTTCTGTAATCCCAGATAAACGCTGGTGCCGAAGAGAGCGGTCCAGACCACTATGATGGCAAGGTCCAGCCCGAGTCCGCGACTCGCGCCGGTCAACTCGGCGACGCCCTCGGAGATCATGGGCACCTCCAGCCCCAGCGATGTGCCCGCGGCCCCTATGAGGCCGAAGATGAAGAAGACGTCGATGATCGTGCCGAGCCAACCGTCCGCGTGCCGGCCGATGACTCCCCGGCAGGCTTCGCTGAGCCTGAGCGTCGGCTTCTTTTTTACGTGGAAGAGATAGGCGAGGGGCAGGGCCGGCAGGCAGTAGAGCGCCCACGCGGTGAAGCCCCAGTGGAAAAGGGGATAGGTGGCGGCCCAGTGACCGGCCTCCACGCTCCGCGGCTCCATGCCGAACGGCGGCTCGGTGTAATAATAGGCCCACTCGATGACGCCCCAGTACATGATCCCCCC
Organism: Rubrobacteraceae bacterium; assembly: GCA_050698295.1. Classification (GTDB taxonomy): domain Bacteria; phylum Actinomycetota; class Rubrobacteria; order Rubrobacterales; family Rubrobacteraceae; genus JACCWD01. The sequence goes on from JBOHBL010000318.1 coordinate 3,837, forward strand.
GCCGATGCCCGCCGTGAAGATCATGGCGATTCAACTGACCGTGGAGAACTCGGGCCGCGCGCCGGCGTCCCCGAACTTAACGCGCCCGTACCTGCCCACCGCCAGCCAGACCAGCACCCCGAAGACAGCGACCGCGAACCACATGTACAGCCACCCGAACCCAGAAGCAATGGGGCGCATATCGCGCCGATGAACAGCAAAGACACCCAGAAGATCCTCTTGTCCACCCGTGGTTGATCCACCCGAACTCCTCCCTTCAGGAACTTGCGGCAATGATAGCGACCAACCACTGCCAATGCAAGTATATCTGATGAAGTTACAGTAGATTTATCGAGAGAACTGGCTCCATAGCAGAGTTGTCCCGAGTATTTCCCTCAGAAAGAGGGAGGGCTGTTGACGTAGATGACCTCTGCCTCTTCGTCCTCGGTCCACCAGGTGTGGGGGATGGAGGACGGGAAATAGAGGGAGTCCTTGCTCGCGAGGCGGTACGTCTCCCGGTTCTCGTCTTTCAAGTCCACGAAGAGGATGCCCGAGAGGACGTATATGAACTCCTCGCCGGTGTGGGAGAAGTGCTCGCCGCTTCCCGTGTGAGGGGGGAGGTACATGGTGGTCGGGTCCATCAGGGAGCCGGTGGTCGCGAGGTCTTCGGAGCGGACGCCGTTGGGCCATTGCATGGCCGGTCTGCCGTCGGGTCTTACGAGGCGCGACCTCTCTTTCGGCTCGACGTCGAAGACCTCCCGCCAGTTGGCTCCGTAAGCCTTCATCACCGCCCTCAACGAGGCGATGGACGCGCCGGAGCTTCCCCGCTCGAGGGCGGAGAGGAAAGAGACGGACAGGCCGGTCGCCTCCGACACCTCCTTCAGGGTCTTGCGGCGACGCACTCTCAACTGGCGAAGCCGTTTGCCCACCTTCCTGGCGAGTTGCTCCCTCTCGGACCCGTCACCGGAAGGCGACCCTTCCGCGGAGCCCAGCTCCCTCCGGATGGCCGCGAAGTTCAGGCCATCCACGGTCCTGAGATGTTTTATCCGTCGGAGCCTCTCGAGGTCCTCGCTGCTGTAATAACGTGTGCCTCCGCCGCTGCGCGAAGGCTTCACCAGACCCTCGCTCTCCCAGGCGCGCAACGTCTGGGGAGAGACCCCCACGATCCGCGAGACCTCCCCGATAGGGAGCCTCAGCGACCCGTTCTCCGCTGTAAGCTCGCCTCCATCCGGCGGCAAATTTCCGATCCTCTGATCCATGGGATGTCCGTCATTATAGCGATCGGACTTCGAGAAGTCCCGGCAAGATCCTTTGGAGAAGTGGCATCCGAGACGGTGGCGCGGGTTCGTGTACGAGTTGGGACGGAAGAAGACGGCGTAGAGGAAACTGCGGGCGGCGAATTCGAGAGCGGCAGAATTCCGCAACCTGGGGATCCAGGTTCAGGCGCGGCACCTGGAACTCATTTACAGCGCCGCGGCTCTCATCGCGGGTAGGCGTCCTTCACGCCGCCGTCCACGTTGAGGATGTTGCCCGTACTCTTTGCGGAGCGCCGCTGGGAGGCGAAGTGCAGGACGGCTTCGGCCACGTCCTCCGGGTAGACGTTCACCTTCAGCGTGTTGCGCCGGCGGTAGTGTTCTTCGAGGTCTTCCGGGTCTATGCCGTATGCGGCGGCTCGCTCGTCGCGCCAGGAGGAGTCCCAGATCCCCGACCCCCGCAGCACTGCGTCCGGATTGACGGTGTTGACCCTGATGCCATGCGCCCCGCCTTCCTCGGCGAGGCACCGCGCGAGATGCAACTCGGCGGCTTTGGCCGAGGAGTACGCGGCGACGTTCCTGCCCGCCGCAAGCGCGTTCTTCGAGGCGACGAAGACGACGCTGCCCCCGAGATCCTGACTTTTCAAAACCCTGAATGCCTCGCGAGAGACGAGGAAGTAGCCTCCGGCGAGCACGGCGTGGTTCTTGTCCCACAGTTCCAGGCTAGTCTCTTCGACGGGCGCGCTCGACGCCAACCCAGCGTTGGAGACCACTATGTCCACGCCGCCGTAGGCGAGGACGGTCTTTCGGAAAGCGTCGGACACGTCGTTCTCGTCGGTGACGTCCATCCCGAGCGCCACGGCGATCTCACCAAACTCGTCGGCGACCTCGGAAGCGCCGGACTCGTCGAGGTCGGCGACGGCTACGCATGCCCCGGCGAAAGCGAGAGCCTCGCAGACGGCCCGGCCTATGCCGCCCGCGCCGCCGGTGACAAGGGC
>JBOHBL010000319.1:0-8735 GCA_050698295.1 Rubrobacteraceae bacterium
CTCTGGCACGCCGACGCGGACCTGAATGGCGCTGAGGCGATCATCGTTCCGGGCGGTTTCTCCTATGGGGATTATCTTCGGCCCGGAGCCATCGCTCGCTTCGCAAAGGTGATGGGGGAGGTCGAGCGGTTCGCGAAGGAGGGCGGGCCCGTCCTCGGGGTGTGCAACGGGTTTCAGGTCCTGACGGAGGCGCATTTACTTCCGGGGGCTCTGCTCCGGAACATGAGCCTGCGCTTCGTCTCGAAGAGGGTGCGCGTTCGCGTGGAGGCGGCGGATACGCCGTGGACGGCAGGTTGCGCGCCCGGCGAGGAACTGACGCTGCCCGTTGCTCACAACGAGGGGAACTATTTCGCCGACCCGGATACGCTCGCTCGTCTGGAGGACGAGGGGCGCGTGGTGCTCCGGTACCTCGAAAACCCGAATGGTTCGGCGAACGACATCGCGGGCGTTTGCAACGAGGGACGGAACGTCGTCGGCGTAATGCCGCATCCGGAGCGGGTTTCGGAGGACGCCCTCGGCTCCGATGAGGGACTGAAGATACTTCGCTCCGTGTTTGTGGGAGCGAACGCTTGAATATTCGGGAAACCTACTCGGCGCTCGGCCTCTCGGACTTCGAGTACGACCGCATCCTGGAGCTGATGGGCCGTCCCCCGAACTTCCTCGAACTCTCGCTTTTCTCCGTGATGTGGAGCGAACACTGCGGCTACAAGAACTCGCGCCCGCTCCTCGGAAGGTTTCCGAACGACGGGGAACGCGTTTTGCAGGGACCGGGCGAGAATGCCGGGGTCGTCGAGGTGGGGGACGGGTGGGCGCTCGCTTTCAAGGTCGAGAGCCACAACCACCCTTCCGCCGTCGAGCCTTATGAGGGAGCGGCGACCGGAGTCGGCGGCATCATCCGGGATATCCTCGCGATGGGCGCGAGGCCGGTGGCCGTGCTCGACTCGCTTCGCTTCGGGCCGCTCGACGAGGAGCGGAACCGCTATCTCTTCCGCGAGGTCGTGCGGGGCATCGGAGGGTACGGAAACGCCGTCGGGGTGCCCACCGTCGGAGGCGAGGTCGAGTTCGACCGCTCTTATTCCGGCAACCCGCTCGTCAACGCGATGTGCGTCGGACTCATACGGGTCGAAGACCTCATGTCTTCCCGCGCCACCGGAGAGGGGAACCTCGTCGTCCTCATCGGCTCGAAGACCGGGAGGGATGGAATTCATGGGGCGACGTTCGCTTCGGACGAGCTTTCGGAAGAGTCCGAGTCCAAACGCTCCAACGTTCAGGTCGGCGACCCGTTCGCCGAGAAGATGGCGATAGAGTGCTGTCTGAAGTTGCTCGAAGAGAACTTGCTCGTGTCATTGCAGGACCTCGGGGCGGCGGGCATGACTTCCTCGGCTTCGGAGATGGCGGCGAAGGGCGGGGTCGGAATCGAGATCGAAACCGACAAAGTGCCTCTGCGCGAGAGCGGCATGGAGCCGTGGGAGATAATGATCTCCGAGTCCCAGGAACGCATGCTCGCCATCGTCGAGCCGGACGACATAGAGAAAGTCCTCGCCCTCACCGAAAGATATGGGCTCGTCGGGGTCGTAGTCGGGCGCGTGGCTTCTCACGGCGAGCTGCGCGTCATCCACGAAGGGGAGGTCGCCGGAAGCGTCCCGGCGGATTATCTCGCCGACGCGCCGACCTACGAGCGTGAAGTCATCTGTCCGAAGTATCTCGACGAAATACCGAAAATAAACTTCGACACGCTCCCCGAGCCGGACGACTACAACGAGGCTCTTCTGAAACTCCTCGGTTCCCCGAACCTCCGTTCGCGGCGTTCGATATACGAGCAATACGACCACGAAGTCCAGACGAACACGGTGGTTCGGCCCGGCGCGGACGCGGCGGTGATGAGGATCAAAGGCGCGAAACGAGGCTTCGCCGTGACGATAGATGGGAGAGGCCGCCGTTGCTACCTCGACCCTCGCTCGGGCGGAGCCGCCACCGTCGCCGAGGCGTACCGGAACCTCTCGTGCGTCGGGGCGGAGCCGGTCGCCGTCACCGACTGCCTCAACTTCGGAAGCCCCGAAAAAGCGGACGGTTATTACCAGCTTGCCGGGTGCATCGAGGGGATGGCCGAGGCTTGTGAAGTCTTCGGGACTCCCGTCGTGAGCGGCAACGTCAGTTTGTACAACGAGACGGATCGGGGCGCGATCTTCCCCACGCCCGTCGTCGGGATGGTGGGGGTTTTCGACGACGTTTCCCGTCACGCCACGCCCGGATTCAAGCGCGAGGGGGACATGGTCGTCGTGATCGGGGGCGGTTCGTCCGTGTCGCTGGCCGGTTCCGAGTATCTTTCGGTCGTCCACGGCGAGGTCGGCGGCTCTCCGTCCGAGACGAATCTCGAAGCGGAAAAGAGGATCGCGGACCTCGCGCGGAGCATGATCCGCTCGGGACTCGTGGACGCGGCGCATGACATCTCCGGTGGCGGAGAGGCCGTCGCGCTCGCGGAGATGGCGCTCGCCGGTGGGATCGGCTTCGAGTACGAAGAGGATGAGGTCAGGCGCATGGTCGAAGGACAGGGGCGAGGACGCGCCGATCTCGCGTTCTTCGGAGAGGAGTCCGGCGCTTTCCTTATCGCTTTTCCGGAGGAGCGTTGGGACGAGGTGCAGGACGCGCTCGGCGAGCTGGGACCGCATGGTCTGGGCTACGACGATATCGGATGGACCGGCGGCGACCGCTTTGTCGTTCCCGGCTACATAAACCTCCCCCTCTCGAAACTGAAGGAGGCTTACGAGCGTGACCTCTTCGAGTGAGGCGCATATCCGCGATAAACTAACGTCGCAAAGCCCACGACGAACCGAGGTTTCCATGCTGCCGGCCGAACTCCCCCGACACCGCTTCAGCGTGGAGGAATATCGCCGGATGGGCGAGGCCGGACTCTTCGCGGAGGACGACCGGGTCGAGCTGATCCGGGGAGAGATAGTGGATATGAACCCGATCGGCGCGCCACACGCGGCTTGCGTAACGAATCTTACCCACACGCTCGTCGAAAAGGCGCGCGGAAGATTCTTCGTGAGCGTCCAAAACTCGTTCGGGGCGGTGGACGACAGCGAGCCGCAGCCGGATTTCTGCCTCCTCCGAAAACGCCCGAGCCAGAGCGACGAGGAGATCCCCTCCGGCGAGGGGCTTTTTATCGCCATCGAAGTCTCCGACGCCACCCTCGCTTACGACCGGAACGTGAAACTTCCCCTTTACGCCGAGACCGGGATACCGGAGGCGTGGATCGTGGACCTCCAAAACAAGAAGGTCGAAGTGTACTCCGAGCCTTCACCCGACGGATACAAAGCCATGCGTATTTTCGCCGCCGGAGAAGAGGTTCGCTCCACGGCTATCGAAGGTCTCGCTGTCCCCGTGGACGAGGTGATGGCTTGACCTTCTCCGAGAAGCCAAAGGAAGCGTGCGGCGTCTTCGGGATGTACTCTCGCGAACTCGCCGGCGAACTCGCGCAGCGAACGTATTTCGGGCTCTACGCTTTGCAGCATCGCGGACAGGAATCCGCCGGAATCGCCATCTCCGACGGCGAGCGGACCACCGCCGTCCGCGACATGGGCCTCGTCTCGCAGGTCTTCGAGCCGTCGAAGCTCTCCGCGCTCGAATCCGGGCACATCGCGCTCGGACACGTGCGGTACTCGACGACGGGTTCGGCGTCGTGGGAGAACGCGCAGCCGGAGTTTCACGGGCGCGGCGACGTGAACGTGGCCGTCGCCCACAACGGGAATTTGGTGAACACGAGCGAGCTTTGCGAAGACCTCACATCCGAAGGCTTCTCGTTCAACTCCTCGTCGGACACGACGTTCATCGCGGCGGCGGCGGTGGCCGAGCTTGAGCGAGGGCGCGAGGCTGGGGAGGCCGTGAAGCTGGCGATGAGGAGGCTCGAAGGAGCTTATTCCGTAGCCATGATCTTCCGCGACAAGCTCGTGGCTTTTCGCGACCCGTACGGTTTCCGGCCGCTGGTCATCGGGGAGGTCGAAGGCGGATACGTGATTTCCAGCGAAACGTGCGGGCTGGACATCATCGGGGCGAAGTTCCTGCGGGTCGTCAAACCCGGCGAGGTCGTGGTCATGGACGACTCCGGGTTGACGAGTTATCAGGCGGAGAGTCAGAGGACGGCGCTGTGCGTCTTCGAGTACGTGTATTTCGCCCGGCCCGACTCGCGCTTCGACGGGCGGGAGATCGCGGGCGCCAGACAGAGGATGGGGGAGATGCTCGCCGAGGAATCTCCCGTCGAGGCGGACGTGGTCATCCCGGTGCCGGACTCGGGCGTCATGGCGGCGGTCGGCTATTCTCGCGGGAGCGGCATCCCATACGCCGAGGGCCTCATTAAGAACCGCTATGTGGGGAGAACGTTCATCCAGCCGACGGATGGTATGCGTCAGTTGGGCATACGGCTCAAACTCAATCCCCTTCCGTCCGTGATATCGGGCAAAAAGGTCATTGTCGTGGATGACTCGATAGTGCGCGGCAACACGAGCAGGAAGCTGGTTCGACTCCTCTTCGAGGCCGGGGCGAGGGAGGTCCACATGCGGGTCTCCTCGCCCCCGATCACCGGCCCGTGCTATTACGGAATAGACATGGACAGTCCGGATCAGCTCGTCGGCGCGAAGTTCTCGGTCGAGGAGATACGAAAGCAGATAGGCGCGACGTCCCTCGCCTACCTCCCGGTGGACTCGATGGTCGCCGCCACGGGACAGGCGAAATCCAACCTCTGTCGCGCCTGCTTCGACGGCGAGTACCCTACAACGGGGACCGCGAGCAAGTTTTCCCTGGAGAAGGCCGCCCGTTGCGCCGCGGTTGGGGAGAAGTAGCGCGGTCATGCGCCGGGACGCCGCCCTCATCGTCATCGACGTTCAGGTGGGGCTCGACGATCCGGTGTGGGGACGCAGGAACAACCCGCAGGCGGAACGAAACGTGGCGCGGCTGTTGGACGCCTGGCGCGTGGCGGGGCGTCCCGTGTTTCACGCGCGGCACATCTCCGAGAGAGGGGGTTCGCCGCTTCGCGCGGGGTCTGGAGGGTGTGATATCAAGGCCGAGGCCAGGCCGCTTTCGGGCGAGCCGGTCATAGAAAAGAGCGTCAACAGCGCGTTTATCGGCACGGATCTCGAGTCTCGCCTGAGGCGGGGAGGGATCCACGCCGTGGTCATCGCGGGCCTCACCACCAACCATTGCGTCGAGACGACGGCCCGGATGGCGGGCAACCTCGGCTTCGAAACTTACCTGGTCTCCGACGCCACCGCGGCCTTCGACCGCGCAGGTCCTGACGGAACGTTGCACAAAGCGGAGGACGTGCACGCGATGACCCTGGCGAACCTGCACGGGGAGTTCGCCGCCATAACCGACACGGAAGGCGTGCTGAAGGAGTTCGAAAGTGACTGAGGGAGCCTACGAAGCCGCCGGAGTCTCCATCGAACGCGGCGAAAGCGCCGTCGAGATGATGCGCTCCGCCGTCGAGAGGACGCATGACGAAAACGTCCTCGGAGGGGCGGGCGGCTTCGCCGGACTTTACGCGCTCTCGGGCTACAAGGAGCCTGTCCTCGCCTCGACGATAGACGGCGTGGGGACGAAGGTGATGGTGGCGAGGGAGGTCGGGAAATACTCTTCCCTCGGCGCGGACATCGTCAACCACTGCGCCAACGACGTGCTCGCGAGCGGGGCGAAGCCTCACATATTCCTCGACTACATCGCCAGCGGCCGCCTCGACCCGGAGGCGGTTTCGGAGGTCGTTCGGGGGGCCGCCGAAGCGTGCGAGAAGCTCGGCGTCGCCCTCGTCGGCGGCGAGACGGCGGAGATGCCGGGGGTGTACTCGGGAGAGGAGTTCGACGTCGTCGGAGTGTGCGTCGGGGCGCGCGAGCGGGGGGACGTTGTGGACGGGAAGAACGTCCGGCCCGGCGACGCCGTGATCGGGCTGGCTTCCAGCGGCCTCCACACGAACGGATACACGCTGGCGCGGAAGGTGGTCGAGGACGGCGGACTGAATTACTCGGATGTGCCCGATGGCTTCGACCGTTCCATCGGCGAGGTTTTTCTGGAGCCGCACCGCGCCTACGTCGAGGAGGTCTCCGCGCTGCGTGAAAGCGTGGAGGTCCACGGTCTGGCGCACATCACCGGCGGAGGATTGGCGGGTAATTTACCTCGCTCCCTCGGCGGGTTCGGGGCGAAGCTCGATGTTTCTTCGTGGGAGGAACCATCCGTCTTCGACTTTATCCGACGCGCGGGAAACATCCCCGAAGACGAGATGCGCCGCGTTTTCAACCTGGGGGTGGGATTCTGCGTCGTCGCGTCGGAGGAGCACTCGGAGCGGTCGCTGGAAATCCTCGCCGGGAAGGGCTGCCCGGCGTGGCGCATCGGGTTGGTAACCGAAGAAGCGGGAGTTTCCTTTGCCTGAGAAGCTTCCGGAAGGCTCCCGGTTCGCCGTGCTCGCGTCCGGTTCCGGGACGAACCTCCAGGCCCTCCTCGATGCATATCCCGAAAATGTCGCCGTCGTCGCGGGAGATAATGAAGCAGCGTTCGCCTTCGAGCGGGCGCGGCGCGCCGGGGTCCCGGTCGAGCACGTAGAGCCGAAAGCCTTCGAGAGCCGCGAAGCCTTCGATGGAGAGCTTGCCGACCGTATCTCCGCATACGAAGTCTCGCTCGTCGTGGGGGCGGGGTACATGCGGATACTCTCGAAGGCTTTTCTCGAAAGGTTCCCGGCGATACTCAACGTGCATCCGTCGCTGTTGCCGGAGTTCCGGGGACTCGACGCCGTCGGGCGGGCGCTCGAAGCCGGAGTTGCGGAAACGGGCGTCTCGGTGCATTTCATGGTCGAGGAGGTGGACGCCGGGCCGGTGGTCGCGCGGGAACGGGTCTCCGTCCATCACGACGACACCAAAGAGACGTTGCTTGAGCGGCTGCATCCGGTGGAGCACAAACTACTTGTCGGGGCGGTCGCGGACCACTTCTGGGGGAGGATAAAGTTATGAGGCGTCGCGCTTTGCTATCCGTTCACGACAAGACGGGAATAGTCGAGTTTGCCGGGAGACTAGTGGATCTCGGCTGGGATCTCCTTTCGAGTGGCGGGACCGCGGAGGTTATGCGGGAAGCCGGGATCTCCGTCACCGACACCGCGGATTTCACCGGCTTTCCCGCGATCCTCGGTCATCGCGTGGTCACGCTGCATCCCAAAATACACGGTGGGATCCTCGCGGATCAGGACGATCCCGCGCACCGCGAAGACCTCGAACGCCACGGCATCGAACCGATAGACCTCGTCGTCGGAAATCTATATCCGTTCGAGAGCGACCCGTCCGTCGAGATGATAGACATCGGCGGTCCGGCGATGGTGCGGGCCGCCGCGAAGAACCACGCCCGCGTCGGCGTGCTCACCGACCCCGCCGACTACGCGCCGGTGCTGGAGGAACTCGAGGCCAACGGCTCGCTCTCTCCGGAAACCAGAAGGCGACTCGCGCAAAACGCCTTTGCCCACACCGCAGCCTACGACAACGCCGTCGCGAGCTGGCTGGAGGACGAGGATTCCTCCGCAGACTTCCCCCAGAACCTCTCCCTCCGCTACGAAAAGAAACTGCCTCTCCGCTACGGCGAGAACCCGCACCAGCGGGCGGCCTACTACTCCCGAACCGACGCCGAGCACCTCCTTTCAGGAGTCGAAAGGATCCAGGGCAAAGACCTCTCTTTCAACAACCTCCACGACGTGAACGCGGCGAGGTCTTTACTGGACGAGTTCGGGGAACGGCCCGCCGCGGTCATCGTCAAGCACGCCAACCCGTGCGGCGCGGCGGTGGGAGAGACCGTTGCCCAGGCGTACGAGAAAGCTCTCGCTTCGGACCCGGTATCGGCGTTCGGGGGCATCGTCGCGTTGAACGGAGAGGTGGATGGAGGGCTCGCCGAAAAAATATCCGGAGTCTTTACCGAAGTCCTGATATCACCTCGATCCACCCCCGAAGCGCGCGAGATCTTCGCCGCGAAACCCAACGCCATCCTCCTTGAAGCTGGAAGACTCATCCGTCATCCGCTCTCCGCGAAACCCGTTGCCGGAGGGCTTCTCCTTCAGGACGCCGATCAGACCGAAGACGCCTCCGATTATGAAGTCGTCACGAAAGCGGAGCCGTCGGAAAAACTGATGAGCGATCTCCTCCTCGCCTGGCGCGTCGCGAAGCACGTGAAAAGCAACGCCATAGTCCTCGTCAAACGCGAAGCCACCATCGGGGTCGGGGCCGGACAAATGAGTCGGTTGGATTCCTCGAAGATAGCGGTCGAAAAAGCCGGAGAAGAAGTTTCGGGCTCCGCCGCCGCCAGCGACGCCTTCTTCCCGTTCGCCGACGGCGTCGAAGCGCTGGCCGAAGCCGGGATATCCGCCGTCATCCAACCCGGAGGCTCCAGGCGCGACCAGGAAGTGATAGAAGCCGCCAACCGTTACGGCATGGCGATGGTCTTCACCGGACGACGACATTTCCTGCACTGAGAAGCATTCCGGGAAAAGTAGCGGTAAACGCCGATACGTCCAACCCGGCTTATCCATCGGCTTTCGGGGAGTGAGCCACCCAGGACTCGAACCTGGAACCTAGAGATTAAGAGTCATCCAAGATAGGTTTCCCGGCATTTCCCGAGTGTTCAAAATCCCTGCAAACAGGCGCATTCTTGGAGCGTGGCTTTTCTCAAGTGTTCGGGAGATTCACTCCGGTTGATGCACAACTGATGCACATGAGGAC
>JBOHBL010000320.1:0-1650 GCA_050698295.1 Rubrobacteraceae bacterium
CCGCAACTCTCGGTGATCTCCGGATTGGGGTCGCCGGGATCCTCGACGGTGTATGTGTAGGTTTTGGTCTGCCCCTCCGTCGCGGCGTCATCCCCGGCAAGCTCCACCACGGGGGCGACGTTGGCGACCGCGACGACGACTTTTTGATCGTCGGAGTCCACCCCTCCGTCCGAGTCGGTGACCTTCGCGGCGACTTCGGTGGTCGCCGGGCCATCCGGGAAGCGGCACTCGAAGCCGCCTTCTTTCGTCTCGGGGTCGTATGCGCCGGAGCCTTCCACCTTCACGCCGTTCTCGCCGCAGCTCGTTTCGATGACGTGGGTGTCGTTCTCACCGGGGTCGGACACCTCGTAGGCGTACGCTTTCGTGTCGCCCTCGTCGGCGGTCGCGGGGCCGCTCAAAGAGATCGAAGGCGCCACGTTGGCGACATGGACTTCGATCTCGTCGCCGCCCGTCGCCTCCCCGTCATCGGCGCTCACGCTCACGACGGAGTTCGCGGGACCGTCGGGGAAGCGGCACTCGAAGCTGTCCGGCTCGGTGGTGTCGGTCTTTATTCCGTTCTCGCCACAGCTTTCGGAGATCTCCGGCTCGGGGTCGTCGGGGTCGGTGACGGTGTACGTATATGTCTTCACGTCGCCTTCGTCGGCGGTGTCGTCGCCTTCGAGTTCGACCGTCGGGGCGTCGTTCACGGAGACGACCGACACGGCGGAGTTCGCGGTGTTCGAGTCGGCTTCTCCGTCGTTGACGACGAAGGCGACGATCCGATCCGCTGTGTCGGGATTCTGTGAGGTGTTCTCGTAGAGAACCGTGCGAAGGACTTGCTGGAAAGCCGCTTTCGAGGCCGGGCCGGTGAGCGTGAGGACGCCCGTGTTCCCGTCGTAGGTTTTGGTGACAGCCGTCCCGCTCGTGTTCGCGGAGAGCGTCTCGGAGCCGTCGTCTTTCATGTTCGTGAGGCGGATGGTGGCCGAGGCCATGTTCTCGTCGTCCACGTCGGTGAGCGTGAGGGCGTCGGCGGCCACGATCGGCTCCGGCCCTTCGCCTTCGGTGAAGGTGGCGGAGAAGCCCGTGCCGCTCGCGCCTCCGTTGAGATCGAGGACGGGCGCGTCGTTGACCGGGGTGATGGTCATGGAGACGGTCGCCTCGTTGCCGTCCGTTTTGCCGTCGTTGGCGTTGAATTTGAAAGAGTCCGGGCCGTGGTAGTCGGGGTTCGGTTTATAGGTCACGCGGTTGTCGGCGAGGTTCGTCCCGGCGCTCGTGATCCTGTCGGCCCCCGCCGTGCCGTCCCCCCGGAAAAGCGAGCCGTTTTGTGGGAGGGCGGTGATCCTGTAGATAATGGCGTCGTTGTCGGAGTCGGTGGCGGAGAGGGTGATGAGCTTCGTCCCGTCTTCGTCGAGCGTGGCCGACTGGTTTTGCGCGACGGGCGGGGCGTTCGGGACGACGGCGTTCGATGAATCGGAAGGTTGTCCTTCCCCCGCGCTGTTCGTGGCCCGAACCTGGAAAGTGTACGACGTGCCGTTCGAGAGTCCGGTCATCGCGGTGGTCGTCGGGGCGGGGTTTCCGGTCACCGGGGTTCCGCCGGAGCCGCATGCCGGGGCGCATGTGATCCGGTAGCTCGTGATCACGGCCCCGTTGTCCGACGGAGCGGTCCACGTC
>JBOHBL010000321.1:0-1165 GCA_050698295.1 Rubrobacteraceae bacterium
AGTACGTCCTTCTCGACCTGCCCGACTATCACGACCTGCCCAACCCGAAAGCCAGTCAGGCAGTGCTCGGCCAGTTCCAGGAGCACGCCGACCTCGTCCGGGCGTTCTGGGCGGAGTTCTCCACCCAGTTGGTCGGACCCGACCAACCAACCCGAATGCTGTACGCGCTCTACAAGGCATGGCGCTTGCGCTATCACGCCAGCAGCCCTGAGCTCGGCGACAAGGAGTTCGAGCGCCGGCTGCACACCATCGTCGACGACGACTGGGAGCCGAAGGAGTTCCGTACCCGAGGGTTGGCAGGCGTTGCCGAACCGCTTCTGCGCGAGTACCAGCTCCTCGACTGGATGGAAGACAAGTCCATCGGGCCTGGACGAACCGTGAAGACACCGTACGTCAAGGCGGGCAAGTTCAAGGGCTTCCGCCGCATGGGCCCCTCGCACTACAGCATCCCGCCTGGTGGGGAAGGAGGCAGTGAGGACGACGACTAACGCGGCACAGACCGGCTGTCGCAGCACCTCATCGAACCGACCACACCGAGCTGGACGACGAAGGACCCTGACGATGAACAAGACGAGCAAGACCATCGAAGAGATGGAAACTGAACGGCGCGCACTGGACCGCCGCATACGCGCCGCGAAGCGTGCCGCCGCGAAGGCACAGAGCGAGCGAGTCATGTCCGCACAGCAGGACCTTGGCATGTGGTTGTGCGACGCGGTCGGCGCCGACACCGTCGAAGCCGTCGAAGCCCTCCGGGCGGTACTCAACTCCAGACAGTTCCGCGAACACCTCTCCACCCGACTCGTAGCGAGAACACCGGACGCCGTGACACCCGCCGTCGACCGCCTCCCTTCAGTTTCCAAGGACGCGTCGAGCCCCGATGGAGATGACCATGTCCGCGCCAAGTGACACCCAGATCGCGAACTGCCTACGAACGTGGGCACGAGGTCTCCTCACGACAGAGGCCGCCGTGGAGCTGCTCATCCGAGCGCACCACGGACGGCTCCTCCGGGGACCGTGGGTAGCACGAGACACAGACGGCTGGACATGGCTCGACCCCACGGCCGATGGCGGATACCTGTCCGGCGGCGAGCAGCGTCTTCTCGACATCATCATGTCGCTGGCCACCCTCGACCGTCGCGTCAACCTCGCCGACGCGATCCCCGGC
>JBOHBL010000322.1:0-11569 GCA_050698295.1 Rubrobacteraceae bacterium
CTTGAGTACTTTGCCATGCAATACAGAGGGCCGATTCCGCCTCCTGCCATGTTGAAGCAGTTTGATCAGGTCGTGGAAGGAGCGGCGAAGCAGATTTTGGATGACGCTCATGCTCAAAGCCGCCATAGGCGTGAGATGGAAAAGATACAGGTGGAAGCTGCAATTTCGCAGGGGCGACTGGGGCAAATCTTTGCGTTGGTTATTGCTTTGCTGGTTATAGGAGGCGGCATATATCTCGTTGCCAGCGGACAGAGCGCGGAGGGGCTGGCGTTGTTGTTGCCTGGACTCGCGGGCTTGCTGGGACTCTTTATTTACTCTGAGGCTCGTAACAGAGGCGGCGGCACGGAGCTTCCCCAACCGCCGACAGAGTCTGAGCAGAGAAACGGTCCCGATTCGAGGGATGAAAGTTCGACAACGTAGGCTTCTGTAAAAGACACGGAGGTTCGAGGATGACCGACCATATAGACCTCAATTGCGACATGGGCGAGAGCTTCGGCCCGTGGAAGATGGGCTTCGACGAGGAGATGATGAAATATATTTCCTCCGCCAACGTCGCCGGAGGCTTCCACGCCGGAGACCCGACCACGATGCGAAAGACCATAGCGATGGCGAAGGAACACGGCGTCGCCGTGGGTGTTCACTCCGGATACAAGGACCTCGTCGGTTTCGGAAGAAGAGAGATAGACGTTTCCCCCGACGAGATACACGACGAACTCCTCTACCAGCTCGGCGCGATCCGCGAATTCTGCCGCTTCCACGACATGGACGTGCAACACGTGAAACCCCACGGCGCGCTCTACATGGTCGCCGCCAGAGAAGAAGAACTCTCTCGCGCCATCATCGAAGCGATACAAAGAACCGACGACGGACTCCACCTTTTCTGCATGAGGGCTTCGGTGACATACGAGCTTGCGAAGAAGATGGGCCAGCCCGTAATCGCCGAATTCTATTCCGACCGCGGCTACAACGACGACGGGCAAATCGTCTTCACCCGCAGCGTCGCCGGGGAACTCGACCCCGAGGAAGTCGGAGCTAGGGTCGCGCGCGCTATTACCGAAGGGAGGGTGAAGACCGAGAGCGGCGCGGACATCGAGGTGGCTTCCGATTCGGTGTGCGTGCACGGCGACACGCCCGGAGCGGTGAAGCTCGCCGAGGCGATAGCGAGGAAGCTGAAAGAGAATGACATCGAGGTGCGTCCATTGGGCCGCGCGAGACAAAGAGTTTGACGAGAAGGAGACCTGATGTCGACGGTGAAAGCGCATCTGCCGGGAACTTTTTACCGGCGTCCCGACCCCGAGAGCGAACCATACGTCAACGAAGGAGACTCCGTCTCGGCTGGGGACGTCGTCGGCCTGATCGAAGTGATGAAGTCCTTCCACGAGGTCAGGTCCGAAGAGAGCGGCACGGTCTCGAAGATCCTCATCGAGAACGAGGATGCCGTGGACGCCGGACAGGATGTGCTGGAAATACAGTGAGTAGTGAATAGCGAGTAGTGAGTAGTAATTTTTCTATTCACTACTCGCTGCTTTCGACGAAGGAGAAAGCCATGGAGAGGTACATCGGGACGAGCGTCCCTCGCAAGGAAGACCCGGCGCTTCTCACAGGCCGGGGGACGTGGACTGACGACATAAAGCTTCCGGGGATGCTCCATTTCGCCCTCCTCCGAAGCCCGATGGCCCACGCGAAGGTAAAGAGCGTGGACGTGTCGGCGGCTTTGTCGCAGCCGGGCGTCGTCGCGGCGTTCACCGGGGAGGATTTTGTGGACGACTTCGCGGTCGGGGTTCCGTGCGGTTGGATCGTCACGGAAGACATGCGTACTCCCGACCACTGGCCCCTCGCCCGGGACGAAGTCAACCACGTTGGTGACGGGGTCGCGCTCGTCGTGGCCGAGGATCGCTACATGGCTCGCGACGCCCTCGAATTCATCGAGGTCGAGTACGAGGAATTGCCCGCGGTCGTCGACATCGAAGCCGCGCTCGAGGACGGCTCCCCCCTCGTTCACGAGGAGTTCGGGACGAACGAATGCTACGTCTGGCCGATGGCGGTCGGCGACGTGGACGAAGCCTTCGATAAGGCTGATGTCGTCGTCGAGGGACGCTACATCCAGCAGAGGCTCGTACCGAGCGCCATCGAGCCTCGCGGCGTGGTCGTGAGTCCCGAACCCACGGGCGGCGGCTTCACCGTATACACCTCGACTCAGGTTCCGCACTTCGTCCGGGACGTGCTTTCGGCGATGTGCGGCGTTCCGGCTCACAAGCTCCGCGTCGTCGCCCCCGATGTCGGCGGCGGCTTCGGATCGAAGCTGAACGTGTACGCCGAGGAAGCATTGGCTCTCGCCCTCGCAAAGAAACTCGGTGTTCCGGTGAAGTGGATCGAGGATCGGTCGGAGAACCACGTAGCCACGATCCACGGTCGCGGACAGGTCCAGAACATCTCCGTCGCCGCGACGAACGAAGGCAAGCTCCTCGGCATGAAAGTCAACCTCACCGCCGACATGGGCGCGTACTTGCAGATTTTGACTCCCGGCATCGCGATCTTCGGCGCGTTCACCTATCCGGGCCTCTACGATTTCGGCGCGTACTCGTTCTCGTGCACCGGCGTGTTCACGAACCTCACCCCGACGGACGCATACCGCGGCGCCGGACGCTCGGAGGCCGCCTACGCCCACGAACGCATCATGGACGATTTGGCTCGCGAACTGGACATGGACCCGGCGGAAGTCCGGCTGAAGAACCTCATCGAACCCTTCGACGAGCCTCGAACGGTCGCCTCGGGCGTCCAGTACGACTCCGGCGACTACGAGAAGTGCATGAGAAAGGCTCTGGAACTCGTGGACTACGATGGGGTCAGAGAGGAACAAGAACGCCGCAGAGGGTCAGGCGACGTGATGCAGCTCGGCATAGGCATCGGCAACTTCACCGAGAGCGGCGGACTCTCTCCCTCGAAGGTCGCGGCGGCGGTCGGCCTCGGCGGCGCGGGCTGGGAAGCGGCCACGGTCCGCATGCTCGCCAGCGGCATGGTCGAGGTCGTCACGGGCACCTCTCCGCACGGACAGGGACACGAGACGGCGTGGGCCCAGATCGCCGCCGACGTCCTCGGCGTCTCGCCCGACGACGTCGAAGTCCTCCACGGCGACACCGCCATAGCTCCCTTCGGACGTGATACTTACGGGTCACGCAGCCTTCCCGTCGGCGGCGTCGCGGTGCATCTCGCGGGCGGGAAAGTCGTGGAGAAGGCGAAGAAAATAGCCGCGCACATGCTCGAAGCGGCGGAAGCGGACATCGAGTTCGAGGGCGGGACGTTCTCCGTGGCGGGCTCGCCGGATCAAAACGTCTCGATGCGATCCGTCGCCGGAGAAGCCTTCCTCGGCGCGAACCTCCCCGAAGGCATGGAGCCGAACCTCACCGCCGACCACCACTTCGACCCGCCGAACTTCACGTGGCCGTTCGGGACGCACGTCTGCGTCGTCGAAGTGGACACCGAGACCGGGAAGGTGACCATACCAGAGTACGTCGCGGTGGACGATTGCGGCCCCATCGTCAACCCGGACATCGTCAACGGGCAATTGCATGGCGGCATCGCGCAGGGCATCGGTCAGGCGTTATACGAGGAGGCCGTCTATGACGAGGACGGGAACCCGCTGACTTCCACGTGGGTGGACTACATGGTCCCCGGCGCCCCCGAGATCCCGAACTTCACCCTCGATCAGACCATAACCCCCTCCCCGACAAACCCGATGGGAGTCAAAGGCATCGGCGAATCCGGCGCCATAGGCTCTTCCCCGGCGGTCATGAATGCCGTGATAGACGCCCTCTCGCACCTCGGCGTCACCCACATCGACATGCCCGCGAGCCCGATGAAAGTCTGGCAGGCGATAAAAAGCGCGAAGCGATAGCGAGCAAACGAAAGGGCCGGAGAAATCCCCAGCCCTCACTATCTGTTTTTGCTAATGGCTAAAAGCTAACTGCTGACAGCGCGGTGAGCCGTCAGGCGAGCCGCTTTACGCCGAAGTCGCCTTGAGCTTCTTGTCGAACTGCTCGACGAGGGTCTCGCGGTTCTTGTGCTTCTTTTCGTAGTCCCGGATCCTGCGTATCTGGGCCGCGCTGAGCTTCTCGGTCCTGACTTTGACCTGCTCGACGTTGAGCTGGTCGTAGTCGGCAATGGGAACTTCACCGTTCGGAGCGGCTTTTTCAACCGCTTCCTCAGCCACCTCAAGCCCCTTCTTGTAGTACTCGAAGGGCGCGTAGGCGAAGTCCATGTAAGCGTCCACGGACTCCTGCACGAGCGCCTGGTAGGCGTCGCGCTGCTTCTCGGTCCGCTCGACGAGCTCCTGGGTCATCGCCCGGTTGCTCTCGGCCTGGTGACGGAACTCCTTGATGGAGTCGTCCACCACGCTCTGCGCGAAACGCACGTTGCGCTCCTGAACTCCGACCACGTGGTCGAGGACCGTCTGGTACGAGTCCCGCGTGGTCCGCGCGAGCTTCTCGGCGGCCTTGTTCGCCTTCTCCTGGTTAGCCATTTCCATACTCCTTTCTCGCGTACTACCGCGAATTTTCTCCGCCGCTGTCTTTGTCGTTCTCTTCGTCTTCCTCACGGGGCAGCGGTTGACCCGTGTACATGCGGAAGAAAGTGTCCATAGTCCTCTGATACTGCTCCAGAGACTTGGCCCAGAAATCCAGGTAGGTCTTCCCCGCGTCCGTGATGGAGTACATTCGGCGCGCCGGTCCGCCTTTGGAGGTCTCCCACGTGGACTCCACGATCCCATCCTTCTCCATCTGCCTCAAGGTCCGGTACAACGTCCCCGGATTCATCGCCTCAAAGCCAAACCGCGTCGCCCGCTCCATGAGCTCGTACCCGTAGGAGTTCCAGTCCCTGAGCGAAAGCAGAATGACCGGCACCAACCAATTCCTCGGCCGCGCCTCCACACCGCTGGGTTCCTTGCCGCCGGAACGGCCCCGCGATCGCTCCTCGCGCTTTTTCTTCTCGTCGCTCATGACTCTCTCTTCCATACTGTGTGCAGTTTACACATATATATCTCGCCGTCAAGGCGATCTGTTAAATTTTCTCCTGACATTGTAACGCTTTGCCGCGCCTTTATGTGCAGGAAGTACCTAGTGAGCGAAGAGCGGGAGATGGGTAGACTGCGTCAAGGAAGCAGAAACTGGGAGAAGGAGGAAGACGTGGGAAGTCTTGAGGGTTCGGTGGCTCTGGTGACGGGAGCGGGACGAGGGCTTGGGAGGGCGATAGCCCAGGAGCTTGCGGACGGCGGAGCCAAAGTCGTTGTCAACTACTCGCGGAGCAAGGATCCCGCGGAGGAGTTGGTGGAGAAAATTTCCTCGAACGGCGGGGAAGCCGCGGCGATACAGGGCGACGTCTCCGACGCGGAGCAGGCGGCCAGCCTCGTGGAGCAGACGCTGGAGAAGTTCGGCGGGCTGGACGTCCTGATCAACAACGCCGGAATAAACATCGACAAGACGATGAAGAAGATGGAGATCGAAGACTGGGACAAGGTCGTGCAGGTGGACCTGAACAGTTGCTGGTACACCGTGAAGGCGGCGCTCCCCCACTTCATGGAGGGCAACGGAGGCGTGATCATAAACATAAGCTCGTTCATCGGGCAGAAGGGGAACTTCGGACAGGCGAACTACTCGGCGGCGAAGGCCGGCATCATCGGCTTCACCAAGACGGCGGCCCTGGAGATGGCCCGCTACGGCGTCACCGTCAACGCCGTCTGCCCCGGCTTTATCGAGACGGACATGTTCTCCGGCGTCCCCGAAGACGTGCGCGAAAAGATAAAGAAGACCATCCCCCTCGGGCGTATCGGCAACCCCGAAGAAGTCGCCAAAGCCGTCCGCTACCTCGTAGTCGACGGCGACTACATCACCGGCCAAACCCTCAACATAAACGGCGGCGTTTATATGTAAGGATAGTGAGTGGTGAATGGTGAGTAGTGAGTAGTTTCGCTTTTCTACTCACCACTCACCGTCTTTTCGCTATACTATTCATAAGTTGGCCCGGTGGAGCAATTTCCACCCGCTACCTCACTGCATCCTTTGGCCCATTTCATATCTGCGTCTGACACATACGTACTAAACGTATATAATTAACGAAGATGCAACGCAGCATCGAGCTTTATGCAAAGCACGTTCGTCGAGTAGATCGAGAGGAGCGTAGACATGGCAAGGTTGAGTGGAAGAGTGGCGGTCGTGACGGGAGCGGCGCGCGGAATCGGGGCGGCTGAGGCGATCCGTCTGGCCCAGGACGGGGCGAACGTCGCCATCCTCGACCTCTCGGCGGAGGCTTGTCAGGAGACGGTAGAGGCCATCGAGGCGACGGGGGCCGAGGCTTTGGCGGTCGCCTGCGACGTGTCCAGTTCGCAGCAAGTCGAAGCGGCCTTCGAGGAAGTGGCGAACCGTTTCGGGAGGATCGACATCCTCGTCAACAACGCCGGCCTGCTTCGAGACAATCTCTCGTTCAAGATGAGCGAAGAGGACTGGGACATAGTTCTCGACGTTCACTTGAAAGGGAGCTTCCTGTGTTCGAAGGCCGTGCAGAAATACATGGTCGAGCAGGAGTACGGCAAGATCGTCATGACGAGCTCCATCGTCGCGCTGGGGAACAAAGGCCAGGCGAACTATTCGGCGGCGAAGGGCGCGCTCCAGTCGCTCGCGAGGACGCTCGCCGTCGAGCTCGGGCGTTTTAACATAAACGTAAACGCCGTTGCTCCCGGCTGGATCGAGACCGAGATGACCAAAGAGGCCGCCGAGCGAGCCGGTATGTCCATGGAAGAAATGAAGGGCCGCTTCGCAAAGAACATCCCGCTCAAGAGGTTCGGTCGCGTGGACGATATCTCGAACGTCGTCGCGTTCCTCGTCTCGGATGAGGCGTCGTACATAAGCGGCGAGACCATTTACGTGGCGGGCGGGCCTTCCAGCTCGGTGATTTGAAGCCGGTCAGCTTCTCAGCATTTCAGCTTGTCAGCTTTGGGGCGGAGGGAGTTTCCTTCGCCCTTTCGCTCGCCGGTTCATGCCGACTTCGGGTGAGAAGGGTTCGATACGAGTCCGGCGCGAAAAGGTGTCTCACTGTCCGGCGGAGATCTCTGCCCGGAGTGGTTCGGCGAGGCCGGCGGGGTCGCACGCTCCCAACTCGACCTCCGGTGTTTTGTGCCAGCGAGCGAAGTTCCGCAGCGTCGCGGCGAGCGCGGGGACGAGGTCGTCCACCGGCACGCCCGGTTCGAGGTGGGTGGCCTTCACCTCGAAGATTCCGCGTTTGCGGTGCGCTTTCGCGTCGAGACGTCCCACCAAAGCGCCGCAGTGGAGTATCGGGAGGGAATAATATCCGTATCGGCGTTTCGCCGCCGGGGTATACACCTCGATCTTGTACTCGAAGCCGAACAACTCCGATGCCCGGCCCCGATCCCAGACCACCGGGTCAAATGGTGAAAGAAGCGTTGTGACCGAGGACGGTTCGATGGAGGCAGCCATCCTCGCGTTGTCCGGATGCACGAAGGCCGGCCGACCCTCGATCGCGGCTCGCAGGAGGACGCCTTCGTCCGCCAATCCTTCGAGCAAGCCGGCGACGCCCTTTTTCGGGGTGCGGAAATAGTCCGGCACCCAGCCGGGGACGGCGACGCCGAGCGCCCGCACGGCGTCGAGGGCGAGTTTTCGTGCGGCCTCTTCCGGGGTGGGAGCATCGGCGTCGTCCCATTTCGGGAGGGCGTGTTCGAGGACGCGCTCGCGCAAATCGTAGACGCGGTGGAAATTCGGGTCGCGGCGCGAGATCATGAGTTCCCCAACGGAATACAAGCGTTCGAGCGCCAGCTTCTCCGGCTTCCATTCCCACCAGCCGCCCGCCTTTCCGCTCACGCGCTCGAACTCGGCGGAGCGCGTCGGCCCGTTCTCCCGGACGTGGGACATCACGCGGGCGACCTCCTCCGGGTGGGCCTCGATCCACGCCCGCGCCCTGTCCCGTCCTTCGAGCATGCGCCGCCGATAAACCCCGAAATCCTCGATCGGGATGAAGCATGCCGCGTGCGACCAGTGTTCGAAGAGCGACCCCTCCGCCAGAAGCTCGTCCAGCCAGCGCGGTTCATAGGATCCCAGCCTGCTCCACAAAACCAGATACGGACTGCGCGCCACGACGGAGATCGAATCAATCTGCAAAACCCCCATCCGCCGCACGGCAAGGAGCACATCATCCTTGCGCGCGACTCGATCCGGCACGAAAAGACCCTGCGCGGCCAGCAAAAGCGCACGCGCCTCCTCCCGTGAAAACTCCACCGTCCCGCCTCCCGTTTCGACCATCATACATTTCAGTTATACGCGGGAAGCACGCTCGGACGAGTGCCGGAATTGCGAAATCGACCGGTGAAAGACAAAAAACGCCGGGATCGCACTTCCCTTCGAAGCGATCCCGAGCCTTTACGGCGTGGCTCTCTCCGCCAAAACGAGGAGGTTCACGGCACCGCCAGCCGGGCCAGCTCGAGGAGGAAGTTCGGATAAATTCCCAGAACCACGGAGACCGTCGCGCTCAATGCCAGAGGAACCACGATGAAGTACGAGACCTCTTTTATCGGCCGCTCTTTTTCGCCTTTGGCGGGTTGATCCGCCTCTTCGTCCCGTTCTTCGGACGCTCCGAGGAAGACCCTGCGGAAGATCCGCAAATAATAGGCGGCGGCCAGAAGGGTGCTCATGAGGAGGACGAAGAAGAATGCGATCTGCCCGGCCTGGATGGCGCCGATGAACAGGTACCACTTGCTTATAAACCCGGCGGTCGGCGGGATGCCGACGATGCCGACGGCCCCGACCGCGAACGCCCCCGCCGTCCACGGCATCAGGCGCGCGATGCCGCCCATCTCCGAGACTTTCAACGTGCGGGCGGCGATGTATATCGAGCCCGCGCAGAAGAAGAGCGTGATCTTCGCGAACGAGTGGTTGGCGATGTGGATGATCCCACCCGTCATGCTCTCGGGACTGAGGAGTGCCACCCCCAATACCATGTACGAAAGCTGGCTGATGGTTGAGTAAGCGAGTATGCCTTTGAGATTGTCCAGCATGAACGTGTAAAACGAAGCCACCAGAATCGTGAACGAAGCTATGACCGCCGTTATGAATCCCAGGTTCAGCTCCTGCATCAACTCCGGCCCGAAGACATCCAGTATCACCCGGACAATGACGAAGACCCCCACGTTGACGACGGCGACCGCGTGCAACAACGCGCTCACGGGAACCGGAGCGACCATCGCGTTCGGCAGCCAGGCGTGCAAGGGCATGATCGCCGCCTTCGCCGCGCCCGCCAAAAACATGAAATAGACGACGACCAGAATAGCTCCGCCCGCTCCGTCGGAGAAGACGCCGCCCGACCGGAAGTCGAAGGTGCCGGAGATTATGTACGTCAGGAAGACGGCGGGCAGCATGAAGATGATCGAAGCCCCGAGGTGGTAAAAGAGGTACCGCCGCCCGGCGGCGATGGCTTCCCGCGTGCCTTCGTGCGTCACCAGCGGGTAGGTGACGAACGTGAGGAGTTCGTAGAAAATATAGAGGGTGATGAGGTTGGCGGAGAAGGCGATCCCCATCGTGGCCGCGAGCGTGACGGCGAAGCAGGCATAGAAACGGGTCTGGGCGCGCTGCCCGAGGGCGCGCATATACCCGATGGAATAGATGACCGTCAGTATCCACAAAAAAGAGGCGGTGAGGGCGAGGAGGATCCCCAGCGCGTCCACCCGGAACGAGATCGAAACCTGCGGCAAAAACGGAAATAGCGTGAAATGAAGCGTGTTCCCGGCGAGTATCGCCGGAGTCATGGCGACGACGACCACGAACTGAATCGTCGCCGCTCCCAGCGAACATCCTTCCCGGAGGTTCGGGGTGTTCCGGGTCGCGTAGATCAGCGCGACGCCAACCAGAGGGATCGCCATAGCCAGGAAAGGCGTGATCGAATTAATCTCCATGCGTCCTCCCCCTACTCACGCTCCGCCACCTGGATTTCGCCTCCCGCAAGCTGCGGCCCCTGCTCGATCCGCTCCGCCAGCGCCTCCGTCGAGCTTCCGGTTATGTTCAGCAAAGGAGCCGGGAAAAGCCCGACCCAGAAAATAGTCGCGACGAGGGCCGCTGCGATGGCGATCTCCCTCGGGCGAAGGTCTTCGGCCTTCCGCACCGCCTCGCGGGTGACCGGGCCGAAAAACGCCCGCTCGTAAAAGAGGAGGAAGTACCCCGCGCTCAGGATGATCCCCACGACGGCGACGACCGCCAGCGCCCAGTGGACGCGGAATGCTCCGAGGAAGATCAAAAACTCCGCCGGGAAACCGCTCGTCCCCGGCGTGCCAATGCTCGCCAGCCCGACGATGAAGAAGAAAACCGCGAGGAGCGGCATCGTCCGCGCCGCCCCCCCGAACGACGAAAGTTCCCACGAGCCGGTGCGCGCATATAGAAATCCGGCCAGGAAAAACAGCCCGGCGCTCGCGATGCCCATGTTTATGAGCATCAAAAGCCCGCCCTGGAAACCCTGCGTGCTCAAAGTGAACATACCCAGCGTGGCGAGTCCCACGTGGCTCACGCTGGAAAAGGCGAGGAGGCGGCGCAGGTTTGGCTGGACGAGCGCGATCAAGGCTCCGTAGATTATCGCGATCAGGGCGAGGACGGCCACGAGCCAGAACCACTCGCTCGCGGCCTCGGGCGCCAGCGGGATGGCGAAGCGGATAAAGCCGTAGATTCCCATCTTAAGCCCGATCAGCATCACGCCCATCCCCACCGGCCCCTCCGAGAACACGGTGGACATCCACGTGTGGAACGGGAACAGCGGCCCCTTCACCGCGAACCCGAAAGCGAGGAGGAAGAAGATGAGGGTTTGTATCTCCATCGAAGCCGGGGTGTTTACGAGCGCCAGGAAATCGAAGGAGTATTCCCCCGTGGCGTTGAAATGGTTCACGCCGAGGATCACGATCCCCACGAGAAGCGGCGCCGAGCCGACGAGCATGTACATGACGTACTTCATCCCGGCGTACTGCCGCTGCGGGCCGATCCCCCACATCTTCAGGAGGAAGTAGCTCGGCACCAGCATGAGTTCCCAGAAAACGAAGAACAAGAGGAGATCCAACGAAGCAAACACCCCGATAGTCGCCGCCTCCAGCCCGAGCAAGGCGATCAAATACCCTCTCGTGAGGAACCTCACCGTGCTCCACGAAAGAAGCATCACCAAAACCGTGAGAAAGGCCGTCAGCGGAATGAAGAGGACGCTGATCCCATCCACCCCCACGTAATACCCGACCCCGAGATCCGGCATCCACTCCGCCCGCTCCGCAAACTGAATGTCCGAAGTGCCGGGAACAAAACTGAAGACCATGAAAAGCGCGAGGACGAGCGTCAACGACGACCCCCCAAACGCCACCTTCCGGGCCAAAGCGTCATCCCGGATAAAGCTCAAGATGACCGCGCAAAGTACGGGAAGGAAAATCAAGACGCTCAGTATGGGGAACCCGATCTGCTCGACGGCGAAGGTCTCTTCGAGAATCATGATCGCTCAAGCTCGCTTCGCTCGCCGGGAGTAGGGAGTGGGGAGTAGGGAGTAGGGA
>JBOHBL010000323.1:0-2048 GCA_050698295.1 Rubrobacteraceae bacterium
CTCCTGCGGGCGCTCTTCGAGGGCGTGGTCTTCAACCACAAGACCCACGTGGACATCCTCCGCTCTGCCTTCGACGTAAAGCGCGTCAGGCTCACGGGCGGAGGGTCGAGCAGCCGGGTCTGGTCGCAAATGTTCGCCGACGCCCTGGGCGAGACCGTCGAGGTGACCGGAGCGGGGGAGACGGGCGCTCTCGGAGCCGCGCTGTGCGCCGGAGTCGGGACCGGTGTCTACGACTCGCTCGAGGACGCCACCGACAGCGTGGTCCGCGCCTTCCGCATCCACGAGCCGGACCCGAGAAACAGCGAACGGCTCGCCGAGGCGTACGAGACCTACATGGGCCTGGTGGATGCCCTGGGACCCGTATGGCACCGCACCGGATAGCGCGTTTGCAGATGAGGGAGACGAGGATGGATGAAAAAGGAGCACCCACAGAGATGAGCGGGGGAGGCAGAGGATGTTAGCAGCCGTCTTTCACGGCCCCGGCGAACTAGACGTGACCGAGGTGCCGACGCCCGAGGCCGGCCCCGGCGAAGTCCTCGTGAAGGTGGGGGCGAACACGGTATGCGGCACCGACGTCCGCATCCTGCGCGGAGAGAAGACGAGGGGCATAGCCCGCGATTTCATCCTCGGCCACGAGCTTGCGGGTCACGTCGCCGAGGTCGGGCGGGGCGTCGAAGGGTACGAGGTCGGGTCTCCTGTAGTGATGGCGCCGGCGATCCCATGCCTTCGCTGTCACTACTGCAAGCGTGGTATGGAGAACGTGTGCGTGAACAAGAAGATAGTCGGCAATGTCCTCGACGGCGGACTCGCCGAGTACGTGCGCGTCCCCGCTGAGGCCGTCGGGGCGGGCAACCTCTTCGTGGCCGAAAAGGACCTTCCCTCCGAGTGCCTCGCCCTCGCGGAGCCGCTCGCGTGTTGCGTCAACGGCCTCGAAAACTACCGGGTCGATCTTGATGACACGGTCCTCATTCTGGGCGCGGGACCGATCGGACTGTTCCATCTCCAACTCGCGCTCCTTTCGGGAGCCGGGACCGTGATCGTGAGCAACCCCTCCGAAGACCGCCGGGACTTCGCCAGAGACCTCGGCGCCCACGTAGTCGTTGATCCGACGACCGAAGACCTCGCGGAAGTCGTGGCCGGGCATACGGACGGACTCGGGGTCGACGTCGCGGTGATCTGCATCGGTATCCCGCAACTCGTCAACGACGCCATGAGGATGACGCGCAAGGGCGGAAGGGTCAACGTGTTCGCGGGATTGGCTGGAGAGGGGTGGTCGGAGGTCGAAGCCAATTTGATCCACTACAACGAACTCGTCGTCACGGGGGCCTCCGACTCCCGCCGCCGGGACTACGACACCGCGCTGCGACTCATCGAGTCCGGACGCGTCGCGGCGGACAAGATGGTGACCCACCGCTTCCCGCTCTCCGAGGCGGTCGAGGCGATAGACAAATCCGCCAGCGGCGAGGGCATCAAGGTGGCAGTGATGCCGTGAAAGACGCGGAGACGGAGAAGGGAGAACGGTGAAAGAGACGGAGGGAGCCTCGCGGGGAACCGAAATACGGGTCCCGAACCGGCTCTACGAGGGCTACGTTTTCGATCTTGACGGTACGATCTATTTAGGCGACGAGCTGCTCCCCGGAGCGAAACGTCTCATCGAGACCCTCAGAGAGAACGGCAGGCGCGTCGTCTTCCTTTCCAACAACCCCACCAAAGACCCCGAGATGTACGCCGAGAAGCTCACGAAGCTCGGCCTCCCGACGCCCGAAGAGGAGACGGTCAACACCGTCGTCACCATGACGCAGTGGCTGCTCCAGAACCACCCCGACGCGGTCGTTTACCCCATAGCGGAGGAGCCGCTCAAGAAGTCCCTGCGAAACGCGGGCATAAAGATGAGCGAGGACCCCGAGGAGATAGACATCGTCATCGCCTCCTACGACCGGACGTTCGAGTATGAAAAGCTTCAGATCGCCTTCGACGCCATCTGGTTCCATAAGAGGGCGAAGCTGGTCACGACCAACCCCGACCGCTACTGCCCGTTCCCCGGAGGC
>JBOHBL010000324.1:0-1684 GCA_050698295.1 Rubrobacteraceae bacterium
CCGCGGCGGCGGCCACTATGCAGTCGGTGGTGGGGATCGTAATGCCCTTACGGCGAAGCGCGAAGCCTATTTCTCCGGCCCGGGCGTAAAGGCGTTCGTTCGTCCCCACCCAAATGACGGCCTCAAGCGAAGTCCTTATTTTGAACATCTCCGTGGCAGTCCGGGCTCCCTGCAAGAGTTCCGCAAGCACGATCCCCGTCGTAGCGGCGCGATCTTCCCGGATGAGAGCCGCAACTTTGTTCATGCGCTCGCTGCCAGGACGGTTGATGTACTCGATCCAGTACGAAGTGTCAACCAAGACCGGGGAGTTCATCTATCTCCATCTGCCGCAACTCCCGCCAGTTGTCCTCGACTTGCACCTGTCCAGGCAGACTCAAGAGCATCTCCTTGCGCTTGAGCCTCACATACTCCCGCAACGCCGCCTCGACCGCGGCCGTCTTCGTCCGCTCCCCCGAAAACCGCACAGCGTCTTCCAAAAGTTTGGCGTCGATGTCCAGCGTGGTTCTCATGCGCCGCAGTATAGCATCACGTATTTATGCGCGAGCTTCGCTGGCGTTCACGATGCCCGCAGCGGCGAAAGCAAGAGAGCCGAAGCCATATAGACTCCGGCTCTTTGCGGCGCGGTCGTGGAAGCGGGATCCTACCTGATCGTAAAGCTCCAGAGACTCGTGACGGAGTTCCCCCCGCCGCGTCGGTGGCGACTATCTTCACCGTCTTCTTGCCTTTGGGGAGCTTGGGGGATTTGTAAGCGAGGACGCCGCTCGTAGGAGCGTAGGTGTACTTCGCCGCGGACACAAGCCTGTTGTTGACGTAGAGTTTGATGCCGGATTTCGTCAGGACGTCGTTGTCCTCCACTACGGCTTTTATGGCCGGCTTTGTGGTCTTGATCTTCGAGCCCGGCTTCGGAGACATGCCGCTGATGGTCGGTTAGATCGTGTCCACCGTGAAGGTGCGGTCGGCGGGGCTCGCGTCGGTGTGATTCAGTGCGTCCGCCGCCCGGACCTCGAAGGTGTAGGGGCCGTCCGCCAGGGCGGTGTACTCCCTGGGAGAGGAGCAGCCGGAGAACATCACCCCGGGCGCATTCTCCGCAAGGCTGAGCAGCCTGCACTCGAAGGTCGCGCCCGCTTCCGAGGAGAAGCCGAAGCCGGCCGTGGTGGAGTTCACGGCGCCCGACGGGCCGGAGTCGATGGTGGTATCCGGCGGCGTGGCGTCCACGATCACGGTCAGAGCGTTCGAGGCCGGAGAGACGTTGCCCGCTTTGTCCACGGCTTCGGCGACGTAGGTGTGCGAGCCGTCGGAGACGCCGGTGAGCCGCGCGCTCCAGGTCCCGTTGGACCCGATCTGGGCGCCTCCCTCGAACTCCGTCCCCTCGCGGAGCCTCACGGTGCTGTTCGGCTCGGCGGCGCCGGAGAGGTTATGGACGGGGCGGTTGGCGGCGTGGTGTCCACCGCGAGGCCCAGCTTGAGGGTGAAGATCCCCGCCTTCGCCCCTCCGGCCCCGGAGACGGCGATGTTGTAGACGGCGCCGGCCGTGGCGTCGAAGGTCATCTTGCTGCCCCAGCCGCTCGGGCAGGCGTTGTTGTCCGCCACCCGCTTGAGGGTACCCAAAGAGCCGCCTTTGTAGGCGGAGAGGATGGTGTCGAAGTTCGTCTCGCAGGTGTCTATCGTGAACAAGCCGGAGGCGG
>JBOHBL010000325.1:0-2209 GCA_050698295.1 Rubrobacteraceae bacterium
GTCCTCATGGTTGTTACCTTCGTCTTCGTCGGCGTGTTCGTGACCACCGAGACGTCGGCGGCGTACTTGATCGAGAGGTTCCCGGAGATGAGAGCGGGGCGCACGGTCGAGAACGGCTTACTCCTCGCCGCCCTCATCTTGTGGGTCCCCCATTTTCTCGCCTTGTGCCGTGCTCTGTGGCGGGAGAGCCTGGCACCCGCTCTCTTCGGAAGCGTTCTGGGCATTCTGGGGCTCATCGTTATGATGGCGGAGGCTCTTCCGCATGTCGCTCAAATCCCGCTCTCCGACCTCTACCATGCTCCCGGGACGACCCCCGAGGAGCAGGCGACACTCGTATTCCTGTGGGAGGCGACCATGGGCATAATCAACATGATGCTCGTCACCGGGCTGCTCCTCGTGCCTATAGGTATCATTTGCCTCGGGGTTGCCATGCTCAGGGCGCCAGCCTTCGGCAAGGGCTTTGGTGCGGCGAGCGTGGTGCTCGGGGCGCTCGGGTTCGGAGGCGCCTCGCTCATGTGGATCGAACCTGCCTCTATACTCGGTCCTGTGTTCAGCCTGTTCACAATCACCATCTTCCACTTCGCTCTCGGATGGAAGGTCTACAGCCTGTCGAGGGTTCCGTAGGGAACGGACGCGTTCGTGCCGGGCCATAGACCGACAACCTTTTTAGATCGCAGTGAGCTTCATTGAGAACGACTCGATCAAGGTAATCAGGGAGGAACCACATGAAAGCGATTGTCTACACACAGTATGGATCGCCGGATGTACTTCATCTCGAAGAGGTGGAAAAACCTGCTCCCGAGGACAATGAAGTCCTGATAAAAACACACGCGACAACGGTGACATCCGGGGACTGGAGGGTGCGCAGCCTCAATGTGCCCGCCGGCTTCGGGCTCATCTCGCGTTTGGTTTTTGGAGTATCGAGACCGAAGCAACCCATCCTGGGGACAGAGCTCGCCGGTGAGATCGAAGCGGTCGGCAAGGACGTAAGCAAGTTCAAAGTCGGGGACCAGGTTTTTGCGTTTAGCGGCGCCGGAATGGGTTGTCATGCGGAGTACAAATGCATGCCGGAAGACGGGGCGGTGGCGCTGAAACCGCCGAATCTGACCTACGATGAGGCCGCCGCGATATCTTTCGGCGGGACAACGGCGTTGGATTTCTTCAGAAGAGGAAGACTTCAGAGCGGGGAAAGAGTACTCGTCAACGGCGCTTCGGGAGGGGTAGGCACCGCTGCGGTGCAGCTTGCCAGGCACTTCGGGGCGGACGTGACCGGGGTGTGCAGTGCCGCGAACGTGGAATTGGTGAGATCCCTGGGCGCCACTCAAGTGATCGACTACACCAAAGAGGACTTCACGCGGAATGGTCAAACCTATGACGTCATCGTTGATACAGTCGGCACGGCCCCGTTCTCCCGCAGCAAAGGTTCACTAAAGGAAGGAGGACGCCTGCTTCTGGTTTTAGGCGGGCTGCCGGACATGCTTCCGATTCCATGGGTGTCGCTGACGAGCAGCAAGAAGATCATCGCCGGGCCGGCAGCCGAGCGCGCGGACGATTTGCGTTTCCTCGCGGAGCTGGCTCAGGCGGGAGAATTCAGGCCGGTCGTTGATCGGCGCTATCCGTTCGAGCAGATCGCCGAAGCTCACCGCCACGTGGATACCGGGCGCAAGAAGGGAAATGTCATCATAACTCTGGGGCATGACGACTGAACCCCGGAAGGCCGACTCTTTTCCGCGTCTTCGTGGATTTTCCCTGGCAGCCGTTCCCCCGCGCGTACTGGTACTCCATCCCCACTGTTGCGGCGGGTCGCGACTCTGTTAGCATTCGTATCGGGAAAAGCGTAACTTTGCGAAAGGAGATTTGCATGGCACAGCCCACTCAAGAGGCTGCCTCGTGGCAGGCGGGAGACACGCCCGTAGGCACGGTGAACGTCGTTGACCCGCATCCGCTCAACTGGCTCTACGTAACCTGGAACACGATGGAGGAGCCGGTAAGGACCGACGAGGGCGGAAACATCGTCGGCGCCTGCATGGAGGATTCCCACTGGGAGGGGAGCACCCTCGTCGTGAAGGTCCGCGAGGGCGTCCGCTTTCAGGACGGAACCACCCTCACCTCGGCGAGCATAAAGCGCGCCTTCGACGAGGTGCAGAAATGGAAGGCTCCGCATCCGCCGGGGACGTATCTGAATTTCCACCCGGATACGACGGTGGAT
>JBOHBL010000326.1:0-12893 GCA_050698295.1 Rubrobacteraceae bacterium
CTAGATGAGTGTTGCGAGGTTTGAGGGTAGAAAAGGGGCCATCCGACTCCCCACCACAAGGAGATGCGGATGGCCCGCACCCACCTTATCCCACGCCTCGCCCGCATGGAAGACGCCGCGAGCGTTCTCTTCCGCCTCATCGATGACGCCTACCGGATCATCAACCCTCGCAGCCGATGCCGCGAGTCCTTGAAAAGGCTC
This sequence comes from Rubrobacteraceae bacterium, assembly GCA_050698295.1. Lineage (GTDB taxonomy): Bacteria > Actinomycetota > Rubrobacteria > Rubrobacterales > Rubrobacteraceae > JACCWD01. Next base: position 202 of record JBOHBL010000326.1, read on the forward strand.
TCCGACTCCGAGATCCTCACTCTGGCGCTTTCGCGACAGCTACGCGGAGCGGAGAGCGGACGCTCCTTCCTTCGCGACCGCGAGCGGTTCTTCTCCCGCCTGTTCCCCGGCGTCACAGGTTGCGCGCCCTCCTCCTTCCATCGGCGCGCGAGAAAGCTCGGGCGATTCTTCGAGCCTCCGCGCCGCGAGGTTGTGGGCGAGTTGGCCGGAGATCCCGAAACACCGATCGCCGACTCGACGCTGCTTGAGGTGTCGCATCCCGGACAGGTGAAACAGTCGGCCGCGGGCTTTGAGGGCGCGGCGTGGACGCGGTGGGGTTCGTTCGCGGTATACGGGGTGAAGCCGCGCCTCGTCTGCTCGACCAGCCGCGTCCCCCTCTCCCGAGTTGACCGCGGCCAACATAGCCGACGCACTCCTCGTCGAAGAACTCCTCTCGGAGGCGGACCTCGACGAGAGAGGCGCCGCCCGCGGGCTCTTCGGCGACCTCGCCCACCGGAGCGACGCGCTCGGGCGGCGACTGATCGAGTCGGGCATCCCGCCGGCGACCGAGGGGGCGAGCCGGTGCACCGCGGGGCGGCGGCGGATCGAAGCGTGCTTCGCGCGCCTCAAACGCGCCTTCGGACTGGGCGAGACGCTCGCCGCCACGCTCGTCGGGCTGGCGGTTCGGATCGCGGCGAAGGTGACGGCGTGCACTTACGGCCTTTACGCGAACAGGGTCCTCGGCAGGCCGCAGGGGCGCGTCAAGGAGTTGTGGGCGTGAGATCCTCGCAACACTCATCTAGGGTGAGTGACCTCGTCCAAAGGATCGGAGTCCAACAGGACTTTGCGCGCCACCTGCTAGGACTCGGGGAACGGTTTGCTGTGCGGGGGACGCTCCTCGTTGAGCGCCTTCTTGAAAGCCTCCCAGGAGACCTCGCCTTCGTATCCGGCCTCCTCCGCGATAACGGCCGTGTCCCTGAGTTGCTCTGTAGGCTTCGTCTGCCGGCTCATTGCGCCACCTCCTCTGGCTGATCGGACGAACGGGCGCGCCTATTCTACCGCTTGCGCCGGGGGCAGCCTCGGGCGTCGGCGCTTTCGACTTTCGCTTTCGAGGACGGCTTTCCATCCGCCGACCCGTCCACTTTCTCCACCTCGAAGTTCCACCCGACTGCCTCTTACCCTCGCCATTGTCAAGATAAGCGGATCTGAAAGGCAGTGTACGAGATGAACGAGCTCGAAGCGCGGATGCGCCGCGAGGGGTTCTTGCGGGAAGCCGGGAACGGGCGAATGGTCCGGCAACTGAGAGCGGCGCTCTCCGGGGAGAGCTTTTTGAGCCGATCCCTCGGCCGCTTCCAGGACCGGAAGGCGCTCCTCGCGGGACGGAAATGCGGAACGCCCGGTCGGGGCGATTCGTCGTGGAGAAGAGGAGGTCGAATGATGATTCGTTACCCGAAATCCCCCGGTCCGCAGAGCCGGCAAGGACAGGAACGCGGCTCGCGCCACGGATTGGATAGAGGGAATCCTCGTCGGAGACCTCGGCGGCGCGCGAGTTCGCCGAGCCGGAGCGTTTCTACCAGCCTCCCGACGGTCGCCTGATATCGGCGATGGCCGATGGGAAGCCCGTCGGAGTCGTCGGCCCTCGCCGTACTGGCCCTTGATCGAGGCGGCTCTGCGTTCGCAGCCGTCGGCGCTGGTACTCGCGGTCGCGCCGCGCGCCGCCGCGATCCTCGCCGGGGTGATTTTCACCGCCCAGCGCAAGCCGCTCTCAGACTTTAGTCCTAAAAGGCGCCCCCCCAAAAGTCTCTCCCGACAACCGTTCCTTCTCCCGATGCCGCCGCTCGCCCGCGGGGCGACACTTCCGGTACACGCAAACGAGAACCACGGAAGGAGCATCTCTCATGTACCCCCTGAACGAACCGGAACTCCAGAAGCTGCATCGGGAAGAGGTGATATGGGAAGTCGAGAGAGCGCGCCTGGCGCGGCGGCTTCGGGAGGAGAGGACCTCCGGAGTCCGCGACAGCTCCCTCGACCGCGTGATGACCGCGCTCCGGACGGCATTTGGCCGGGAGGCGAAGGTCGGGGACTGCGACGGATAGACAGAGCGAAACCGGCTTTTCGTCCGGGGTGCGGGCATCTCTTGTCAGCATGAGCGAAGGTATCGCGGCCTGGAAGCCCGCGATACTACCAGGGGTGGTCCACACCCATCAAACTCAGCCTGGAGAAACTTGAAGGTAAATGGAACAGACACCACGAGGAAGGATCGGAGGATCATGGCGGACCTGAAGACAGGGAAGGTTTCGAGCGGCGAGGTCGGGGACCAGGCCATGAAGGAGTTCGACTCGCGGTTGCGCGGAGAAATTATACGGCCCGGCGACACGGACTACAATGAGGCGCGCAAATTATGGAACGGCGTGATCGACAAAAAGCCGGCCCTCATCGCGCGTTGCAAGAGCGCCGCCGATGTGATATCCGTCGTCAACTTCGCCCGCGAGAATGGTTTGTCTCTGGCGGTCCGCGGCGGAGGCCACAACGTCGCCGGAACCGGAAGCGTGGACGGAGGCATGGTCATAGACCTCTCCCCCATGAAGAACATCCACGTCGACCCCGAAAGGCGCACGGTTCGCGCCGAAGGCGGCGCGACCATAGGCGAACTCGACGAGAAGACCCAACTCTTCGGACTCGCCACCCCGATGGGCGTGGTCTCCAAGACGGGCATCGCCGGCCTCACTTTGGGTGGCGGCCTCGGCTGGCTCAGGCGCAAACACGGCCTCTCCTCCGACAACCTCATCTCCGTGGATGTGGTCACGGCGGACGGACACTTCCTCACCGCGAGCGAAACGGACAACGCGGATCTTTTCTGGGGAGTCCGGGGCGGCGGAGGCAACTTCGGCGTCGTGACTTCATTCGAATACAAACTCCATCCCGTCGGACCCGAAGTCATGTTCTGCTTCGTTTTTTATCCGGGAGAGCGGACGAAGGAAGCGCTTCGCTACGTGAACGAATACATGTCCCGCGCCCCCGACGAGGTGAGTCCCGTGGGGATTTTGGGCCGCGTGCCGCCCGACGAGATGTTCCCGGAGGAATGGCGCGGCGAGCAGTTCGTCGCTATCGCCGCCATGTACGTCGGAGAGGTCGAGGAAGGGGAGAGGGCGCTCGCCCCCCTGCGCGAGCTGGGCGAAACCATAGCGGACTTCAGCGGCCCGATGCCCTACGTCGAAGCTCAGAAGGTTCTGGATGAGGACTACCCGGACGGAGGACGCTACTACTGGAAGTCCACGAACGCGAACGACCTCGACGAGGAAGCGATGGAGCGCCTCATCGCCCACGCGGAGGCCGCGCCCTCGGATCACTCGACCATAGACGTTTGGTACCAGGGCGGGGCAATGGAAAGAGTCGCGGCCTCCGAGACCGCCTTCGGCGAAAGGAACGCGCCCATCCTTCTCGGCATCGAAGCGAACTGGGAGGAGCCCGAAGACGACGAGGCGAACATCGCCTGGGCGCGGAACGTCGTCGCCGACATGAGGCGCTTCTCCGACGGCGGCATGTATCTCAACTTCCCCGGCTTTCAAGAAGAGGGGCAGGAAATGATGCGCGACGCCTACGGCGGGAACTACGAGCGGCTGGTACTGCTCAAGGACGAATACGACCCCGCCAACCTCTTCCGCCTCAACCAGAACATCAGGCCCACGATGTAATAGCGAATTGCAAATACAAAAAGTCTCTACGCTAACGGCGCGGTTTTCGGCGAAGCCGGAAGCCGCTTTACGCGAGCATCTCGAAAGAGAACCAGGTCGAGAGTGTGCCTATGAGCATTCCGAGGGCGAGTTCCAGAGGGGTGTGGCGGTCGAGGACGGTCCTCGCCCACCAGACGGGGAGTATGAAGAGGGCGACCGGGACTCCCCACGCGCCGAAGACGTACGAGACGCAGATGGCCGTGCCGGAGATCCCGGCGATGTGCAGCGAGGGGTTGGTGAACGGCGTGGAGAAGGCGAACAGTATCGTCGCCAGAGCGAAAGCCAGAAGCATCGCCCGCAACTCGGGCGGTCCTCCGAGCAGGGTGAGGGTCAAAAAGGCGAGGACGTAAAGTCCGGCGACCACGCGCAGCGGCCCGACGCGCTCGGAGCGCGGGATGCGGCGCGGGTCCCGGACCCTCCCGGAGCGCGCCAGCCGGTAGAGATAAACCAGGGAAAGCCCGCTCGTCAGAAAGATGCAAAGGATCGCCCACAACGCCCCGGTCCACCCACCGATGGCGACGCCGACCGCCAGGAACAAAAAGACCGCCACGAATGGAAGGCGCGTCAGGGCGGAGAGAAGTTCCGCCGTCCTTGTCTGAGGGTTCCGGGGGCTCATGCGCGATGATTGTACAATGTCGCCCATCATGATTTCGACACGAGACGTTATACGACGCATAGAGACCCTCGCCCCTCCGAGTCTCGCCGAGGACTGGGACAACTCGGGCCTCCAGGCCGGAGACCAGGACAAAGAAGTCGAGCGCGTCCTCGTCGCCCTCACCCCGCTGCCGGAAGTCTTCGACGAAGCGGAGGACAAAGGCGCGGACTTCCTCCTCTTCCATCACCCGCTCATCTTCGGCTCCCTCGCGAGCGTGGACACATCTTCGTATCCGGGGAACCTGCTGTACCGCGCGATCCAAACCAACACCACCGTCTACGCCGCTCACACCAGCTACGACGCCGCCCCCGACGGCGTATCGGTCGCGCTGGCGGAGACGCTGGATCTCCGCGGACCACTCGGCATCATCTCCCCGAAGGGTTTTCTCAAAAAACTCGTCGTCTTCGCGCCGGAGGAGAACGTCGAGGGAGTAGCGGGCGCGCTCGACAGAGCGGGCGCCGGCGTCATCGGGGACTACACCCACTGCGCTTTCAGGTCGAAAGGAGAAGGAACCTTCCTCCCCGGCGACTCGGCGACCCCCCACCTCGGCGCGCGGGGCAACCTCGAGAAAGTGGACGAAATTCGCCTCGAAACGGTGGTCCCGGCGCACCTCGCGAAAGATGCCGTCGAAGCGGCGAGGACAGCCCACCCCTACGAGGAGATGGCCCACGACGTCTATCCCGTCGAAGGCTCTCCGGAGGGATGCGGATACGGGCGCGTCGGAAGCCTGGACACAGCCCTCTCGCCGGAGGGGCTGGCGGAACACGTCTCCGAAAAGCTTGGTTTCCCGGCCCGGCTTGTGGCCGATTCGAAACCGAAGCGCGAAATAGAGCGCGTCGCCGTTCTCGGAGGGTCGGGCGGTTCGTTCATACGACAAGCCGCGGCCTCCGGTGCGGATGCCTACGTAACCGGCGACCTCGACTACCACGACTGTCTGTTAGCGGAATCGCTCGGCCTCGCCGCCATAGACGCCGGACACGCCGCGACCGAATTGCCCGCTCTCGAACCCCTGGCGAAGCGTCTGGCAGGGCTCGCGGGCATCCCCGTCGAGGTCAGCAAAGTCAGGCGATAGGGCGGTTTGCGGAGCAAGTCGCTTTCCGCAAAGCGATTAGCAATTAGCGGTTAGCCATTAGCAAGGACGAAAAGCTAAAAGCCAACGGCGCGAGTTGCGGAGCAAGTCGCTCTACCGCAACGAATACGGCTCATCTGTCGGGTTGAAGGTTTCGTACGTGATCTCGTAGTGGAGTTCTTCGCGTCCCTGATAGAGCGCGTGTCCGAGCAACACCATCCCGACCTTCTCAAGCACCCGCGCCGACGCGACGTTCGGGAGGTCGGTGATGCCGAGGATGCGTCTCAGGCGCGCCTCCTCGAAGCCGTGCCGGATCACCGCCCTCGCGGCCTCCGTCGCAAACCCTTCTCCCCGATGCGCGGGCGAAAACCCGTACAAAATCTCGATATCCGATGAGTCGTCCAGAAACCGCAACCCGCAGAAGCCAACGAGAGTTTCCCGTTCTTTCGCACGGATCCCCCACAGACCAAACCCGTGACGCTCGAAGTTCTCCGCGCTCCCGATGATGTATTTCCGAGCTTCTCCGACGGAGATCACCGCATCGTCCCACAGATACTTCCTGACGTCCGCCTCCGTCCACAGGCCGTGTACGGCGTGGAGATCACGCATCGAAAGCGGCCTCAAAGAGAGCCTGGCGGTCTCGATGCCGACGGGCTCCGCGAGCATTTCAGCCGCTGTTTTCCATGAAACTTTCGAGTTCCTCTCTCGTCGGAAGCGGTCGCATCGCGCCGTAGTCCGTGCAGGCCATCGCTCCGGCGGCGGTTCCGCGACGGACGGCCTCCCGCACCGAGCCCTCCTCCCACGAAGTCTCCGAGAGATGCGCCAGCGTCGCGGCCAGGAAAGCGTCCCCCGCTCCGGTGGCGTCCACGGCCTCGACCTCGAAGGCGGGCAAACGTCCCTCGAAGTCTTTCGTGGCGTAAAACGCGCCTTCGACCCCGAGGCTGATGAGGGCGAGTGAGACGCCGCGTTCCAGGAGGTTTCGGGCGGCCCCTTCGAAGCTCTCGATGCCGAGCAGCGGCGAGGTCTCATCGCCGCTGAGTTTCACTATCGTCGAGAGATCGAGGAGCGGTTCGACCGCCTCGCGAGCCGATGCCTCGCTCTCCCACAGGCGCGCCCGGAAATTCACGTCGAAGGCGACGGGAACGTCCTCTTCGCGGGCGAGTTCGGCGAAGCGCCGGGTCGCCGAGCGCACCGGCTCCGTGAGGAGCGGGATGCTCCCGAAGTTCACGAACGAAGCCCCGGAGACGACTTCGCGCCTCACATCCTCGGGGGAGAGGACCTCGTCGGCGGCGGGGTCGGAACGGTAGAACGTGAACTCCCGATCACCGTCGGCGAAGATCTCGACAAAGGCCAGCGAGGTGCGGGTGGGCGGCTCCTGACGAACGACGGACCCCGTGTCCACGCTCTCCGCTTTCAACGCCCGGAGGATGAAGTCTCCGAAAAGGTCGTTGCCCACCGAGCTGATAAACGCCGCCTCCGCCCCGAGCCTCGCCGCCGCGACCGCGACGTTCGCCGGAGCGCCGCCCGGCCTCGCCGTGAACGGCATCTCCACCGCGGACTCGCTTTTATCCCGGTAAATGTCCGCGACCACTTCGCCCAGAGTCACTATCTTCCCCACCGCTATACCTCCACCTCTCCGAGAGAACGAATCTCAGCGTCCGAATATCCGGCGTTCTTTGAAGGTTGGACCACATCGCTTTCCAGCTCCGGCACGTGGCAGACCACGAGGCTCGCCTCGCCTTCAGGAACGATCCGGGTCTCCCCCATCGCCGCCGGCAGGATGCAGGTCTCGGCCCGTGCCAGCATCTCCGCGCCGCCTTCGTACTCGATCCCGACCGACCCGTCTCCGACGTTCGAGAGGATCGAGAACCGCTCCGATCCCACGCCCTCCGGCTCCACGAGCGTCCACCGCTCCAGCGCGAAATGAGGTCCGGCGCAGCAAATTCTTCGCTGATTTGGCCTATCTCTAAGGACGAGGCCGGAGTTTGGCTTGGGGAGATAGTTCGTCTTGAGCTCGTCGAGGGCGGCGTTTATGTTCGAGTCCCAGGTCGCTTCATCGAGGGGATTGCCATACAAATCCGTCGGCATCACGCTCTGGCCGAGGTCGGAGGTCTGCTGTATCTCGAAGATCAGGGTGTCGGGACCGAAGGTGTGGATGATGCCGCCCGGCACATACACGGTGTCGCCGCTCTTTATTTCGTGTCGCGGCATCACGGATTCGTAGTCTTCGTTTTTGAACGCCGTGAATAACTCCTCCCGGCTGACGCCTTCTTTGACGCCGGCGAGGATCTCCGCTCCTTCCGCGGCCCAGAGGATGTGCCACGCCTCGCTCTTCCCGTTGGGCTCGCCGTGTTTCGTTCTCGCCGTCTCGTCGTCGGCGTGGAGGTGGACGGGGAGCATGTGAGAAGCGTCGAGGAACTTCGCCAGAAGCGGGAAGTGCGACCCGCTCCAGCCCCTTCCCACCAGTTCTTCGGGGAACTCCGTCACCAGGTCGTGGAGGGTGCGGCCCGAATATGGACCATTCGTTACCGTCCCGGTAGTCTCGCGGTAGTCGCTTACTTCCCAGGTCTCGGCGACGACGCCGGCGGGCGCGTCCCGTTTGCCGAGCACCTCGGGGATGAGGCGTTCTCCGAAATAGTACGTTCGGACGTGGGCCGTCAATTTTATGGGGTAGGTCTGCATCCGCGCCTGTCTCCTCCTCGCGGTCGGGTATCTCCTGAACGGTAGTCAACGGTTGAGTCAGCGTCAAATTGGGGGGAGGAGTGGAGGAGTTGAGGAATGGAGGAGTCGAAAAACAAAACCCGACTCCTCCACTCGCTACTCCTCCATCTCCTCCGGAGGAGTCAACCACGTTCTGGGTAAGTAATGGGGAACGAAATAACGGGAAGGAGCGACATGGCGGGGTCGGGATCCGCGAGCAACACCAACGCTTTCGTTTATTTCTTTGGGGCGCTTGGGGGGTTGCTCTTCGGGTACGATACGGGGGTCATCTCCGGGGCGATATTGTTTATCGAGGGGGACCTCGAGCTCACGCCGTTTTTGAACGGGTTGGTGGTCAGCGGGATCCTGCTCGGCGCGATGGCGGGCGCGGGACTCGCCGGGCCGCTCTCGGATGGGTTGGGGAGGCGGAAACTTATCCTGATAGCGGCAGTCGTCTTCTCCGTCGGGGCGGTCGGGGCGGCGCTGGCCCCAAACGTCGCCGTCCTCGTATTTTTCAGGATCGTGCTCGGGTTCGCGGTCGGAGCGGCGGCGCTCATAGTTCCTCTGTATCTCTCGGAGGTCGCCCCGACGCGGATACGAGGAGCGGTCTCGTCGCTGAACCAGCTCATGATCACGGTCGGAATACTTGCGGCGTACATCGTGAATGCTCTGCTCGCTCCTTACGAAGCGTGGCGCTGGATGGTTGGGCTCGCGCTTTTGCCGTCCCTGATCCTGCTCGCCGGGATGTACTTCATGCCCGAGACGCCGCGCTGGCTGGTGAGCAAGGACAGGGACGAGGAAGCTCGGGATGTCCTGCTTCAGACTCGAAGCGAGGACGAGGCGGAGCGGGAGATACGGGAGATCAAAGAGGTCGAGAGCCGGGAGGAAGGCGGCCTCCGGGAACTTACCGCTTCGTGGGTGAGGCCCGCGCTCGTAGTTGCCATAGGTCTCGCCGTCTTCCAGCAGATAGTCGGGATAAACACGATCATCTACTACACCCCGACCACGCTCACCGAGGTCGGTTACGGCAACCAGGCGGCGATCTTAGCGAACCTCGTCATCGGAGTGGTGAACGTCCTGCTGACCCTCGTCGCCATCCGCTTCATCGACCGCGCGGGGCGCAAACCCCTCCTCACCATCGGCCTCCTCGGCATGATCACGAGCCTCGCGACCCTCGGAGCATCTTCGCTCATCCTGCCGGCGCCGCAGAGCCCCTCAGATCCGGTCGCAATAATAACGCTCATATGCCTCGCGGTCTTCATCGCCTCTTTCGCGGCGACGTGGGGACCGACGGTCTGGGTGATGCTCCCCGAGGTGCTGCCGCTCAAGGTTCGGGGAGCGGCGATGGGCGTGGCGGTCTTCCTTCACTGGGGCGCGAACTTCCTCGTCTCGCAGACCTTCCCCGTCCTCCTCGCCTCGCTCGGAGCCGGGATCGTCTTTCTCGGATACGCGCTCGTCGGAGTCGCCGCCCTCCTCTTCGTGCGCTTCCTCGTCACCGAGACGAAGGGCCGCAGCCTGGAGCAGATAGAAACGGACCTCCGGGAAAAGACTTCCTTTGGTTAGCGCGGCTTCACCGCGCATTTCAGCAAAAGCTGACTGGCTGAAATGCTGAAGTGCTGACCGGCGCGAATTGCGAAGCAAATCGCTTCGCCATTCGCTATTTCGCGACTCGCTAGATACCATCTCTCGCCGTGACCGGCATGCTCAGATCCATCTTCACCATGTCCGCTGCGACCGGGCTCTCGCGCCTCACCGGCTTCGCCCGGACGGTGGTTCAGGCGGCGGTGCTCGGGACGGGGGCGGTCGCCAACGCCTACACCCTCTCGAACACGCTTCCGAACCAGATCTACGAGCTATTCATGGGCGGACTCCTGTCCTCGATCTTCATCCCCCTCCTCATCGACCGGATGACCCAACATGGCCAGGAGGACGCCAGAAACCTGACCAACGCCCTCCTCACCATCGTCGCGCCGTTCCTGACGGTCATCGCCGCTCTGGGCATCCTCTTCGCGGGCCCCCTCGTGGACCTGACGACCTCCTGGCGTCCGGCGGAGGGCTTCACCGCCGCGGACGCGGAAAGAGCCCGCGAGCTTGCCGTTCTGATGTTCCGGGTCTTCGCCGCCCAGATCCTCTTTTACGGCGTCGGGGCAATCGCCATCGGCGTCCTCAACGCCCACCGAAGGTTCTTCCTCCCGACCTTCGCCCCGGTGCTGAACAACCTCATCGTCATAGTTTCTTTCGGAGGATACGCGCTGCTCGCCCCCGCGAACGCCACCGCCGCGATTTACCTCCTCGCCTTCGGCACGACGTTCGGGGTGGCGGTGATGTCTCTCGTCCTCGTCCCGTCCATGCTCCGCCTCGGCTACCGGCCAGAGATATCCCTGGGCCACCCGGCGCTCTTGCCCGCCGCGAGACTCGCCGGCCCGATGCTCGTCTTCGTGGCGGCGGCGGTCGGGGTGCAGCTCGTCGCCAACTTCTTCGGCACGCGCTTCGGCGGCGTGGAGCAACTGTGGTACGCCTTCACCATCTTCCAGCTCCCCTACGGCGTCTTCGTCGTAGCCATCGCCACCGCGCTCATGCCGGAACTCTCCGAACATTTCTCCAACGGCGACACCGATGGCTACCGCGAAGACCTGTCTTTCGGGCTCAGGACGATGGCCTTCATCGTCGTCCCCGCCTCGGTCGGGATGGTCGCGCTCTCGGAGCCGATAGTCGGTCTGCTCTACCAGCGCGGCAACTTCACCCCCGAGGACACGCAATCCGTGGCGGCCCTGCTCGCGGCCTACGGCGTCGGCCTCCTCGGCTACGCCGCCTACTTCGTCCTCGTACGCTCCTTCTACTCCCGCCAGAACACGAAAGTCCCGGCGGCGCTCAACGTCGGACTCCTCGCGTTCTACGTCATCCTCGCCTACGCTCTCTCCGAGCTGCTCGGCCTCATCGGGGTCGCGCTCGCTTTCTCCGTCGTCTACGCCGGGCTCGCCGTCGCTTTGATCTCCGCGATGCGACGCGAAATAGGGCGCATGGACGGACGCCGGCTGGCGACCTCCCTGGCAAAAATCCTCGCCGCCGGAGCCGTGATGTACGCCGTCACCGAGATCCTCCTTTACTTCACCGGAGAAGGCTCGATAACCCTCGAACGGTTCCTCATCCTCGTCCTCGTGGGGGGCGTCTCGGTAACCTCGTACCTCGCGGCGGCGTTCATCCTCCGCGCCGAAGAACTCCGCTCGGCGGTCACGCTGCTCAGGAGACGCTCCGTAAAACAGGCGAAAGAAGAGTCCGCGGGATGACCTCCTTCAGGACCAGCGTCCACGCTATCATTTATCGTTCGTTGTCAGGGAAGGCGATACGATGAGCGAAATTACGCTGGAAGGTCTGACGGATGAGAAGACGCGGGAGCTTTTGCCGGAGGGTTCGATCTTCCTCGGCTACAGAGGGAGCCACTCCCACGGCACGTACATACCTCCCTCCGACGAGGCCGGGATCGACGACGTGGACCTCATGGGGATCTTCGTCGCCCCCGTGGAACATTACCTGGGCTTCGGCAGGGAAGACTCCTACGAGCGTTGGGAAGGCCACTACGACTGCGTCTTCTACGAGTGGAAAAAGCTCATCAAGCTCCTATTGAAGAGCAACCCGAACGTGATGGGGATGCTCTGGCTCAGGGACGAACACGTCCTGTACGCCGACGAGAGCTGGCGGTATTTGAAGGAGAACAGGAGCGTCTTCGCCTCGAAGCAGGCGTACTTCTCGTTCGCGGGTTACGCTCGCTCGCAGTTCGGTAAGATGACCCGCATCGCCAAACCCGAGCCCGAGAGGCGACGCAGGCTCAAGGAGCTGGAGGCGGAGATCAAATACAGGAAAACCGTCAAACAGGGGGATCGGCCCTTCGGCAACGAGAGTCTCAGGCAACTCTCGATCCAGAAGATGCAGGAGGAGATCAACGGCCTCAAAGGCCAGCATGGCTTTATGGGGGCGAAAAGGAAAGCCCTCGTCGAGAAGCACGGCCACGACGTCAAGAACTCCGCGCACCTGATCCGCCTCCTCAGAATGTCCATAGAGTTCCTCGAAACGGGAGAACTCCAGGTCCACAGGCCGGACGCCGACGAGCTCATCGCCATCAAACGCGGCGAATGGTCGCTGGAGAGGACCCGACGCGAGGCCGAAAGACTATTCGTCAAAGCCGAAGAGGCATACGAAAACAGCCAGCTCCCCGAAAAGCCCGACAGGCAGAGGGCCGAGGAGATCTGCGTCCGCGTGCTGCGGGACCGCCTCTCACGATGAGTTTCCGGTACCATGACCGCCGTGAACGACATCGAAAGGGACGAGAGATGACCTATCTGGAGGGACGACTCCGCAGGAGCGAGACGGAAGGCGAACACACCGGCTACGTGCTGGAGGTCGAAGTCGAAGCGTCGGCGATGAAAGACGCGGAGGAACTCGCCGGGGAGCAGGTCGCGCTCACCGGGGACGTGGAGCTAATAGATTTCCCGGAACGAGGCAAAATACTCGTCTTCAAAGCCACCTCCGCCGCCGGGATAGAGGATGAGGAGGAGGA
>JBOHBL010000327.1:0-2393 GCA_050698295.1 Rubrobacteraceae bacterium
ATTACACTCGGTTCCCGAGGCTGGCGCATTGGCCGGATGGCTATTTTTCGGTTTGGGAGCCAATCTAGCGAGACGAAGGTGGAACTGCATCACCCCCGAGGGGTTATTTTTCGAGAGAATCATCCGAACAACTCTTTCCGGTTCTCCGCTTCGAGCTTTTTCAGGACATGCCGGACGTGGATCTTGACGGTGTCGGCGCTTATGCGGAGCGCGCCCGCGATGCGGTCGTTGACATACCCCCGGTACATGAGCGTGAAGACCTCCCACTCCCGCCCGGTGAGATCCGCTTTTTGCGCGACCTCATACGCCCGCGCCACGGCTTCGTCGGGTGTGGCTTCGTGGGTCCACACGTCTTCGCCCGCGCAGACTTTCCGGATCATCGCGGGCAACTCGGCGAGGTCGGCGCCTTTGTGCAGATAGCCGTCCGCGCCCGCGAGCGCGGCGCCAATGACGTCTCCGGGGGCGTTGTGTCCGCTGTATACGATGACGCGCGGCGCGTCGGGGAGCGACTTTATTTCCCGGCAGGTTTCCATGCCGGTGACTTCGTCCGTGAGCCGGAGGTCGAGGACGGCGACATCGGGCCGGAGCGCGCGGGCGAGCCGGACGGCGTCTTCCGGCGTCGTGGCCTCGTCGACGAGTTTCATGTCCGCCTGCGCGTTCAGGAAGTGGCGGAGGCCGGTGAGGACGGAGGGGTGGTCGTCCACCGCGATCGCCCGGAGCTTCTTCACCTCTCGAACCTCATTTGAACGGTCGTCCCCCGGTTCGGGGAGGAGTATATTTCCAGCCTCGCCCCGACCCGCCGCGCCCGCTCGCGCATGAGGCCGACGCCCATCCCGGCTTTCTCATCGGGCGAGAAGCCGCGCCCGTCGTCGCGGACGTTTATGAGGAGAAGCTCGCCGACTTTGCGGGCTTCGACGCGGGCCGTCTTCGCTTTCGAGTGCTTGGCGGCGTTCCAAAGCGCTTCGCTGATAATGCGGTACGCCGCGCCGAACTCCTCGGGCGAGAGTTCTTCGAGGGTGTGGCGGAAGCCGTCGCGGACTTCGAGCGAATGGAAGTGCCTTCGCGTGTCCTCGAATATTTCTTCGAGGAGTTCGGCGGGGTCTGTCTCTTCCGTCCGGGAGAGTATGCCGAGTTCGGCGATGGGGCGCGAGACGCGGCGGTGGGCGTCGCGAGCGATATCCAGAGCGTCGCGGGTCGCATCTCGGGCGGAGGCGGGGTCGTCTTTTTCGAGGTACTCGTTTATGGCTTGCGTGGAGAGAAGGAGGCCGTGGAGCCTTTGTTTGAGGCCGTCGTGGAGTTCCTCGGAGAGGAGCCGCCTCTCTGTTTGCTTCGCCAGCTTTTCGTTTTCGAGGCCGAGGCGGCGGTTGAGGCGGGCGACGAAGGCCATCCGGACGGCGATGAGGAGCATCACACAGATGCCGCCGAAGAGGATGTAGTCCGGTATGGGGCGGTGGAACGCGCTCCATACGAGCACGCATGCGTATAAAAGCGGAGGCAAAAGGAGTCCGAGCCAGAACGAGAGGGCGTTCATGTCCCTGCTTCGTGGCTCGGGGCCGAACACGCCCCGCCGGAGGGCCGCGAACCCGAGGAGCATGACTCCGGCCGCCCAGAGGAGTTCGGGCGGGTTGCCGAACTCATAAGGGCCGGTGAGGCGCAAATTGAGGTACATGGCGTCGGCGATCACGAACAGGAAAAATCCGATGACGAGGAAATCCACGAACGCGGGGCGCGCCCGGACGCGGAATGCGGTCAGCGCGAGGAACAGAAAACCGAGATCACAGACCGGTCGGGAGAGTATCCACGAGAGATCCCGCCATCCATCGAAGTCCACCGCGGATACCACCGGACTGAGGACGACGTAAAGGGCGAGGACTCCGAAGGCCGTCATCGTCCCAGCCGCGTCCAGCATCGCCACCGGCGCAGTCTCCTCCCTCATCAAAACGAGCAGCCACAACATGGCGCCGAAGAGCATCAGGTACGAGAGCGTGTACGCCAGCAGATGATGGGCGAGCGGCCCGAAGCCGGAAGGCCCGAATTCCCAGATCAAGGTTCCCGCTATGCGGGCGAGGAGTCCTCCGGCCAGGAGAATCCACAAGACCCGCTCCGCCTCTCCGGCCTTGAGGATCGCAGCCGCGAACCCGGCCCCGGCCAAAAGGATGGAAGCCAGGTAAGCTACGCTGATCGCGTCGTCAGCCCCGCCGGAACCCGCGGACGAAACGGCGAAGAACATGACGATGACAAGTTGGAAGACGAGTCCCGTCGCAAGCGCGACCCGGAAGGCGCCGAGCCTTTCCGTCGCTTTCACGTCGGCGGTTTGCATCACTTTCCCTTCGGAACCTAACCCTTTGTAGTTCCCTGCAAGCAGGGTAGCAACCCCGCCGGGAGTCGTGTAT
>JBOHBL010000328.1:0-3919 GCA_050698295.1 Rubrobacteraceae bacterium
ACGTCGGCCCGCGCCTCGACCTCTCGATCCCCGAACCTCGCCCGGACCACGGCATGCGGCACTTCGGCGCTCATGAAACGCCGGGCCATGTTCTTGAGGTTATGAAAAATCGTGTCCGTCTGGGCCGAAGGCGTGACTCCGCCCTCTTCGAGGACGCGGCCTTTGAGGAAGATCTCCCCATCCGTGCCGTGGCCGCGGTACGGGAGGATCTCGATCTGCTCGATCAGACCGAAGCGCGCCTTGAGCCGGAACTTCGCCACGTCGAAGGCGGCTTCCAGCGAACGTCCGGCGTAAACGAGGCGGCGTTTTACATCGTCGATCACGACGGGAGGAACTTGACCCGACGCTGCGCCACCTCTTCGATCCTGACCTGCTGGACGCTTCCCCACGGAACGAAAAAGTAACCCGGCTCGTCCGGATTTCGCGCGTCGAGCAGGATGCCGGTCTGCTCCCAGTCGCACACGAGGCCGGAGATGTCCTGTCCGCCCCACGTCGTGACCGAGACACTCGTGCCCTTTCTCAGAGCATCCGAAATCTTCGGAGCCTGAGATAGCCACTCCTCCCGTCCGTTATCGAACTTTTTGCCGCTGTTCTCGTCCATATCGCCTTTGAGTTTTTGATACCCGAAACTCCCGGCCTCTCAACATCATTTTACGTTCTCCGGCCCCTCGCGGATGAAACTTCGCGTCCGTAAAGCTCACAGAACGCGAAAAGCGGAGGCGCCCTGAAGCAGCGCCTCCGCCGGATACTCATGGAGTCGCACTGCCTGGAGAGCTGCCCCTCGGGTCCGGCCTCGTCCGGCGCGCCCGTGTACCGCGCCTTTGTTACCAGAGAGGCTCGTCGGAGGACGCGCCGTCCGGCGTTGGGATGCCGAGGTGTTCGTAGGCGCGTCGGGTGGTGACGCGCCCGCGAGCGGTGCGCTGTATGAGACCGCTTTGCAAGAGGTACGGCTCGTACACGTCCTCGACGGTGTCGCGGGCCTCGCCCAACGCGACCGAGATCGTGCCGACCCCCACCGGCCCTCCGTCGAACTTTTTGATGACGAGTCCGAGGTAGTCTCGATCCGCCCGGTCGAGGCCGAGTTCGTCCACGCCCTGCATCTCCAGCGCCTTGTGCGCCGTCTGCTCGTCTATGGTGCCGTCTTCGACGACCTGCGCGTAGTCCCGGACCCTTTTGAGGAGCCTGTTCGCGATCCTCGGCGTCCCCCGGCTCCGCCCCGAAAGCTGGTCCGCCCCGCCGTCTGTGATAGGCACGTCCAGAATACTCGCGGTTCTGACCACGATCTTCTTGAGGTCCTCCGGCCCGTAATATTCGAGCCGAGCCGAGAAACCGAACCGGTCGAGCAAGGGCTTGGTCATGAGCCCGGTCCGGGTGGTGGCTCCGACAAGCGTGAAGCGCGGGAGATCCATGCGAATCGTGCGCGCCGACGGACCCTGGCCGAGGACTATATCCATCGCGTAGTCCTCCATCGCCGGATAGAGGACTTCCTCGATTTGCCTGTTGAGGCGGTGGATCTCATCGACGAACAAGAAATCTCCCTCATCGAGCGCGGTGAGGATGGCGGCCATGTCCCCGGCCCGCTCCAGACTCGGCCCGCTCGTGGGGTGCAGCTGCACTCCCATCTCGGCGGCGAGGATCCGGCAGAGGCTGGTTTTACCCAGCCCCGGAGGACCGGCCAGAAGCATGTGGTCGAGGGGTTCGTTCCTTTGCTTGGCGGCCTCGACGAAGATGTGGAGGTTTTCTTTCAGTCTTTCCTGGCCGATGAACTCGTCGAGGCTCCTCGGGCGGAGGGTCGGCTCGTCGTCGCCCTCGAAGGGCTCCGGGTCGAGCGGATGGTCTTCGGAGCCGTCGAGCATCCCGCCGGGAGGCCCCGCGGCTCCCGTTATGTCCTCGTTCGGGGAGTCGCCGCCGACGGTGAAGTCGTCGCGCTCGTCATCCATAAATCATCGCCTCCCCCCTATCTTCCTGAGAGCGGCCTTGATGTACTGCTCGACGGTCTCCTGCGGCGGAACGTCTTTCAAGACTTGCTCAGCCTCTTCGAGAGAATATCCGAGCCCGGTCAAAGCCTCCCGCGCCTCCATGTACGGCCCCGCCGCGACCGGGACTCCAGCCGCGCCGTCGCCCGAAACGCCCGGCCCAACCTCGAAGAAGTTCATTTCTTTTCCTTTTAACTCCAGCACGAGGCGTTCGGCGGTCTTCCTGCCGAGCCCGGAGACGGAGGCGAATTTCAGGACGTCGCCTCGCGCCACCGCCTCGGAGACTTCGCTCGGCTTCATCGCCGAGAGAACGGCGAGGGCGAGCTTGGGCCCGATTTTGCTCACGCTCGTCAGCGCGTCGAAAACGGCTCGTTCGTCTTTGGTGGCGAAGCCGAAGAGGAGCATCGCGTCCTCGCGCACGACCATCCTCGTGTGGACGACGCACTCCTCCCCGATGGGAGGCAGGGTTTGCACCGTCGTCATCGACGACAACGCCCTGTAGCCGACACCGGCGCAGTCCACGACGATGCCTTCGTTGTCCTTCTCTACCAGTTGTCCGCGGAGCCTGTGTATCATGGTGGTGATTATCCCTTACAAACCGTTGTTTCCCACCCCGGATATGGATTTCCCGGAGGGGCTTTTCCTCCCGCCCAGGTTGCTGGAGAAGGCGTGGCAGATAGCTATCGCCAGACCGTCGGCGGCGTCGTCGGGACGAGGTATTTCCCGCAGGTTCAAAAGCGCCCTCACCATCTCCTGGACCTGACGTTTATCCGCTCTGCCGTATGATGTGATCGCCTGCTTCACCTGGAGCGGGGTGTACTCGGCGACCTCGATGCCGGCCTTGTAGGCCGCCAGCATCGCCACTCCCCGCGCCTGTCCGACCGTGATCGCGGTGGTCACGTTGGTGTTGAAGAAAAGCTCCTCGACGGCGACGGTCTCCGGTCGATACCCTCGTACGAGTTCGGTCACGCCGTCGAAGAGACGACCGAGGCGACGGGGCATCCCCCAGTCCGAAGGCGTGACGATCGCGCCGTGTTGCAAGTAGCGCAAGCGGCTGCCGTCCTGGCGAATGACACCCCACCCCATCGTCGCGGTGCCGGGGTCTATGCCGAGTATGACTTTCCCTCTGTCTCTGTCGGACGCCACGTTCTAAGGTTAACCTCCACGCGCCGCTCCTGCACCGGCTTCAAGATGTGGTGTCTCTCCGGTGTCCGTCCACCACAACAACGGAAACCGCGATTCTTGTTAGAGTGGGGCCATGAGGCCGGCGCAGACCAGATACACCACAGCGGAGGAGCTGGCGAACAGCGTGACCCACGGCGTCGGCCTCGCCGCGAGCGTCGCCGGAACGATGCTCCTCCTCGTGCTCACCATCCTCGACGGCGACGGATGGCAGATAGCGAGCTCCGCCGTCTACGGCGCGACCCTCATCGTCCTCTATACCGCTTCCACCCTCTATCACGCCTTCCGGAGGCCGGAAGTAAAACGTGTGCTTCGCATCCTCGACCACTGCGCGATTTATCTCCTCATCGCGGGGACGTACACCCCCTTCGCCCTCGTCGTCTTGAGAGACGGCTGGTGGGGATGGGCGCTGTTTGTGGCGATCTGGAGCCTCACGGTCGCGGGCATCGTCTTCAAGGTCTTCTTCACCGGGCGACTGAACGCCCTCTCGACCGCCGTGTACATAATCATGGGCTGGCTCTCCGTCCTCGTGGCGAAGCCGCTCGTGGAGACTTTGACGGTCGGGGCTCTTGTCTGGATCGCCGCCGGAGGCATCGCCTACACCGCAGGCACGGTCTTCTACCACAACCGCCGCATCCCCTATTCCCACGCCGTCTGGCACCTCTTCGTCGTCGCCGGAAGCGTCTGCCACTTCTTCGCCATATACCGTCACGTGATGTTGCCGTCGGCGTAGAGCTTTTGGGTCCGGTTCGGGGTAGAAT
>JBOHBL010000329.1:0-1584 GCA_050698295.1 Rubrobacteraceae bacterium
GAATAAGTCCGGGGGCGACGGCGTCGGCGTAGTCGAGGACGCTTATGCCCCGGAACCACGAGAAGGCTATCGCTCCCAGGAAACCTCCCGCGACCGCGCCGTAGATGCCGAGTCCGCCGTTCCAGACCTCGAAGACGCCGGGGATGGGGTCTTCGGCGTAGAGGTCGTAGTCGGTTACCACGTGGTAGATCCTCGCCCCGATGAAGCCGGGGATGATGATGAAAAAGAGCGAGTCGAGGGCGAGGGTCCCGTCGTAGTCCTTGCGTTCGAGTTCGCGAGCGGTCAGCCAGGTGCCGGCCACGATGCCGAGCGCGATACAGATGCCGTAGTAGCGCACCGCGAACGGGCCGGCCTCGAAGATCACCGGCGACGGCGGGCTGGGCAGGGAAAGGAGGAGGCTGAACATCGAATCACTCACGGCGGATAACTATACCAACTCTAATCGGCGCCGGGGAAGGCGGACGATTGCTGTAGCAGAGCTTCGTCCGAGGGCTCCGCGCTCTCGACGCCGTGGTGGGCTTCGAGGATCGCGCGCACCGCCGGAGCCGCCGTCACCTCGCTGTGACCTCCGCCATCGACCATCACCACGACTATGAGCGGATTTTCCCGGTCCTCGGCCCAGCCGGCGAACCAGTTCACCGGGTCCTTTCCGACCTGCTCGCCGGTGCCGCTCTTTCCGAGAAACGAAAGCTCCGCCCCCTCGAAGGCCGGCGCCGCGGTGCCGCCCGGTCCCGTCACCATGCGAAGACCCTGGAGGAGCTCTTCGCGGGCGGTCGGGTCGAAGTCGATTTGCCCTTCCGGTTCGGGTGAAATCTCGCGCTCCGGCTCGTTGTTCGGCTGAGAACGAATCGCCTTGCCGAGGTGAGGCGTCACGAGCGTCCCGCCGTTCTGCACAGCGGCGTAGGCCTGGGCCATCTGGATCGGACTGACGAGCACGTCGCCCTGCCCTATAGCCATGTTCGCCCAGTCGCCGATGCTCCACGGTCTTTCGAGGTAGCCGAGATTCTCCCTCTGATAAGACTCGAACCACTGCTTCGTGGGGATGCGTCCCTCGGACTCGCCGGGGAGGTCGATGCCGGTGAGCGAGCCGAAACCGAAGCGTTCGTAGAATTTGGAGAGGCGGTTCACATCGTTGGTGGACTGCCAGATCAAATCCGCCACGTGATAGAAGAACTTGTCGTTGGAGTCCATGACGGCCTGGGCGAAGTTCTGGGTTCCGTGGGTGGTTCCGGTCCCGTTGAACTGGCGCCAGCTCTGCATGCACAGTCCGGTCGCCGAAGCCGGACTCCAGCACTCGCCCGTGTCCGTGTAGGTGGCGTTCGCGTCTATGGCGCCGTGAAAGAAGCCGGCGAGCCCGGTGAAGACCTTGAACGCCGAGGCTCCCGGATAAGCCCCCGCTATGGCGCGGTTGGTGAAGGGGGAGTTGGCGTACTCGGAGTTGAGGTACTCGAACGTCTCGACCTCCTCCTCGCCCGAGATGCCGCCGACGAAGAGCTGGGGGTCGAAGTTCGGGCGGCTCGCCATCGCGAGTATCTCGCCGTTGCGGGGGTCCATCGCCACGACCGCCCCGCCGGAGCCGGAATA